>JAFAQO010000520.1 GCA_019246375.1 Mycobacterium sp.
CCGACGACCGACGCACCCGGGGCGCCGCCGGCGGCGACCGCAGAGGCGGTCGAGGACACGTTGCCCGAGGACCGCTACCTGAATCGGGAGCTCAGCTGGCTGGACTTCAACGGGCGGGTGCTCGCGCTGGCGGCCGACACCTCGCTGCCGCTGCTCGAGCGGGCGAAGTTCCTGGCGATCTTCGCCTCCAACCTCGACGAGTTCTACATGGTTCGGGTCGCCGGCCTCAAGCGCCGCGACGAAATGGGACTTTCCGTCCGCTCCGCCGACGGCCTCACGCCGCGCGAACAGCTGCGCCGTATCGGCGAGCAGACCCAGCAGATCGCCAGCCGGCACGCACACGTCTTCCTTGATTCGGTGCGGCCCG
This sequence comes from Mycobacterium sp., assembly GCA_019246375.1. Lineage (GTDB taxonomy): Bacteria > Actinomycetota > Actinomycetes > Mycobacteriales > Mycobacteriaceae > Mycobacterium. Next base: position 368 of record JAFAQO010000520.1, read on the forward strand.
CGCTTGCGGAGGAAGGCATTTACATTGTCACCTGGGCCGATCTGGACCAAGCCGAGCGCGACGAGCTCTCGATCTATTTCCACGAGCAAGTTTTCCCGGTGCTGACACCACTGGCCGTCGATCCCGCCCACCCTTTCCCGTTCGTCAGCGGGTTAAGCCTGAACCTCGCGGTCACTGTGAAACGGCCCGAGGACGGCGGCCAGCACTTCGCTCGGGTCAAGGTGCCCAACAACGTCGATCGCTTCGTCGAACTGGGGGCTCTCACCGGTTCAGACGAGGACGTGAAGGCAGGAGTCCGCTTTCTGCCCTTGGAGGAACTGATCGCCGCATTCCTTCCGGTGCTGTTCCCGGGTTTAGAGATCGTCGAGCATCACGCGTTCCGCATCACTCGCAATGCCGACTTCGAGGTGGAAGAGGACCGCGACGAGGACTTGCTGCAGGCGCTCGAGCGGGAATTGGCGCGCCGGCGGTTTGGCTCGCCGGTGCGACTCGAAGTGGCCGACGATATGACGGAAAACATGTTGGAGTTGCTGCTGCGCGAACTCGACGTGCATCCCGGTGACGTCATCGAGGTGCCCGGGCTGCTCGACCTGTCGTCGCTGTGGCAGATCTACGAGGTGGACCGTCCTGATCTCCAGGATCCACCGTTCGTGCCGGCGACTCCCCCTGCCTTCGCCGAACGGGAAACACCCAAGAGCATTTTCGCCACCCTGCGTGAGGGCGACGTCTTGGTGCACCACCCGTACGATTCCTTCTCCACCAGCGTTCAGCGTTTTATCGAGCAGGCAGCCTCCGATCCCGACGTGCTGGCGATCAAACAGACGCTGTACCGCACATCCGGTGATTCGCCGATAGTCCGCGCGCTCATCGGTGCCGCCGAGGCCGGAAAACAAGTGGTGGCGTTGGTCGAGATCAAGGCTCGGTTCGACGAACAGGCCAATATCAGATGGGCGCGTGAGCTCGAACAGGCGGGCGTCCATGTGGCGTACGGGCTCGTCGGCCTCAAGACGCACTGCAAGACCCTATTGGTGGTGCGCCGGGAGGGCTCGGCGATCCGCCGGTATTGCCATGTCGGGACCGGCAATTACAACAGCAAGACGGCGCGGCTGTATGAAGACTTGGGCCTGCTGACGGCGGACCCGGATATCGGCGCCGACCTAACCGATCTGTTCAACTCGCTTACCGGCTACTCGCGGAAGTTGTCCTACCGCAACTTACTGGTGGCCCCGCACGGTATTCGCGCGGGCATCATCGAACGCGTCGAGCGAGAGATCGCTGCGTACCGCGAACGCGGTAACGGGCGGATTCGGCTGAAACTCAACGCGCTCGTCGACGAACAGGTCATCGATGCGCTCTATCACGCGTCACAGGAAGGGGTGCCGGTCGAAGTGGTCGTCCGCGGTATCTGCGCATTGCGCCCGGGTGCGGCGGGCTTCTCCGAAAACATCGTCGTCCGCTCGATTCTCGGCCGTTTCCTGGAGCACTCGCGGATCATCAACTTCCACGCAATCGACGAATTCTGGATCGGCAGCGCCGACATGATGCATCGCAATCTCGACCGCCGCGTCGAGGTGATGGCGCAAGTCAAGGATCCCAGACTGACCGCGCAACTCAATGACATCTTCGAATCCGCGCTGGATCCCGCCACCCGCTGCTGGGAGCTGGGACCCGACGGGCAGTGGACCGCATCGCCCCGGGATGGCGAAACAGTGCGCGATCACCAGGTATCGCTCATGGAGCGGCACCGCAGCCCCTGACACGCCATGTGTCGTGACGACCGCCCGGCCGCATCCTTGATGGGGCATGTGGGCCCGAATTGACCTGCAGGAGTTAAGGTGCCGATGAAAATCCCACCGGGCGGCAGAAGCCGGAAGGGCCGAACCATCTTCGCCGCGGGCGCGGTGCTCTGGCGTCCCGGCCCCGGCGACGCGATCGAGATAGCGGTGATTCACCGCCCACGCTACGACGACTGGTCGCTGCCGAAGGGCAAAGTTGATGCCGCCGAAAACGAACCCGTCACCGCGGTACGCGAGATCTTCGAGGACACCGGTCACCGAGCGCATCTTGGCCGCCGTATAGCAGCGGTTAGCTACCCAATCGAAAAAGACACCAAGAAGGTTCGGTACTGGGCGGCCCGCAGCG
>JAFAQO010000530.1 GCA_019246375.1 Mycobacterium sp.
GGCTGCGGGCCATCGCCACTGCGCCCTCGACGCCGTAGGCATGCTGGTGGATTTCGGCCATGTCGGCGAGCTGAGCGACCCGCATCGATACCGGAATGCTTTCGCCGCCGGTGCCATTGGGCAGGCCGCCGCCGTCGTAGCGCTCGAAAGCGAACGCTACGGCCGCCTGCACGTCGGCACCCAGACCGAGCCGCTCGGCCAGCAGCGTCGCCGATGCGCAGTGCGAGCGCACCAGACGCGACAGGTGGCCGCGTGCGTTGGCGAACAACGTCGCCAGCACAGTCAGCCGACGGGTCAGCGGTTCACCACGAGCCACATTGCTGAGCAAGAAGCGCAAGTACGGCAGGCCCGACCGATCGACCAGAGCCGACTCCCGGCGTACCGCGATGTCATCGCCGAACCACTGTGCGTATTCGTGAGAGTCTGCGTGACAACCGATCCACATGACCAGGTTCGTGTAGTAAATGCAGTCACGCTGGCGGCGATCCAGGCCGAGGCGGTCGGCGATCCTGGTGCCGATCAGCGCGGCGCGCAGCATGTGTTCGCTCGGTTGGCCCAAACCGAGGTCGATCGCCACTGACAGCGCCGCCAATAGCTCGGCGCGGCTGGGCAACTCCGCGTGCGCGGCATCAGGTAAGGACGCCACGCCTTGATTCTGCCCCGCGCCGGTTATTTCCGGTCAGCTATCGGCGCAGCAGCCTCAGTCCGGCTCGCTGAACAGCCCCAAGCTCACCGGACCGTCGCGAAGAACGAGCGGACGTCGTCGACGAAGAGAGCCGGCTGCTCGAATGCGGCGAAGTGCCCACCGCGCGGCATGGTCGACCAGTGAGTGATGTTGTAGACGGCCTCGCACCAGGGTCGCGGCGCGCGCAGGATTTCCTTGGGGAACGCGGCAACTCCGGTGGGTATCTCGACTCGCCCACCGCCGGCGAAGCTACCGAAGCTCTCCCAGTAGAGGCGCGCTGAGGATGCGCCGGTCCCAGGCACCCAATACAGCATCACGTTGTCGAGAAGTTCGTCGCGGCGCAGGACATTCTCGGGATGCCCGCCGCAGTCCATCCATTCCCAGAACTTTTCGACGATCCACGCCAGTTGTCCCACCGGGGAATCAACTAATCCATATCCGAGTGTCTGTGGCCGGGTGGATTGTTGCTTGGAATAGCCTGTGCCCCAACGGCGGTGATGCGCAAATGCCGCGAATGCCTGTTTCTCCTCCTCGGTTGGCTCGGTGCTCGTGCCTGCGGGAGGTCGAGCGATCGGCATATTCAAATGGATCGCGACGCAGTGGCCCCGGTTGCGGCCCATTTGCGTTGTGACGGCAGCGCCCCAGTCGCCGCCCTGCGCGCCGTAACGGTCATACCCAAGGCGCTGCATCAGCGTCTCCCACGCCTGGGCGATTTTCTCGACACCCCACCCGGTCCGCCGGGGCTTGCCCGAAAATCCATACCCGGGAAGCGAAGGGCAGACCACATGGAACGCGTCTTCCGGGCGTCCCGTCGTCGGATTGACCAGCGGATCGATCACCTTGTGGAATTCCACGATCGAACCGGGCCAGCCGTGGGTGATGAGCAGCGGTAGGGCGTCCTCATGCGGGGACCGCTGGTGGATGAAATGGATATCTAGTCCGTCGATTTCGGTGATGAACTGATCGAACCGGTTCAGCGCGGCTTCCCGCGACCGCCAGTCATAGCCGTCGGCCCAGTACGCGGCCAAGTTACGGGTATACGCCAGGGGCATCCCCTGGCTCCCGTCGTCGACGCACTCGGCTTCCGGCCACCGGGTATGCGCCAGGCGTGCCCTCAGATCGTCGAGAACTTCGCTCGGGACGTCGATGCGAAAAGGCCTGATATCAGGCATCCGCTGAACGTCTTCGTTTCACAGAATGCGACGAGGCGACCTACCCATGCGATAGCCGGCGGGGAAGGACATCTCGATCACTCGAAGCTGGTGATTCGCTTTCGACTCGAGCTCGAGGACGACGCAACTCTCGCCGATGGCCTTGGCTTCGAGCACTATGTAGTGTTGACCGCCACCCTCAACGTCGGTAATCGGATCACCTGAGCGCAACGTCTCGACGGGCACCAGTTCGGGAATTCTGTGTGGCTCCACCTTGGCAACGGTAGGCGAACCGAGCGAGCGAGGTAACCCCTTTCACGGATCCTTTTCCTCATCGCCGCCCAAGAGTTTTTCGGGGTGGTGGAAGAGATTGGTGCGAGGTTGCCCGCGATCAAGATGCGGAGGTGGGATCCATTCGGTGTCGCCGTTGGCGCGTTTGCGGGTGGTGTAGCCGCCGGGTTCGACCAGCGGGTGATGGCCGCCGCAGCCGAAGGTCAGGTCGTTGACGTCGGTTGTCCGACAGAGGGCGTAGTCGGTGACGTGATGCACTTCGCAGAAATAGCCCGACACATCACAGCTCGGGTGTGAACAGCCGCGGTCCTTGGCGTAGAGCACGATTCGTTGTCCGGGCGAGGCCAATCGCTTGGTGTGATACAGGCCGATGGCGCGGCCGTGGTCGAAGATCGCCAGGTAGTGATGCGCGTGGCGGGCCAGACCGATCACCTCGGTCATCGGCAACAAAGTGCCGCCACCCGTGAGTCCCTTGCCCGCGCCCGTTTCCAACTCTTGCAAAGTGGTCGTGACGATGATGCTGGCCGGCAGCCCATTGTGGGCGCCCAGCTCGCCCGAGGCCAGCACGGCGCGCAGCGCGGCGTACAGCCCGTCGTGGTGGCGTTGGGCCGGGCTGCGGGCGTCGCGGTCGATCGCCTCCTGAGACGGTGTGCCGTCCAGCACCGGGGTGGGGTCATAGGGGTTGGCCATGCCGGGGGCGGCCAGTTTGGCCAGCGCGGCTTCTAGAGCGGCCCGGGCGGCCGGGGTCAGGTAGCCCCGCAGAAAGGACATGCCGTCGGCTTCCTGCTTGCCCACGGTTAGGCCGCGCCGACGGGCACGGTCTGCGTCGCTGAACTGGCCGTCGGGGTTCAGACAGTCGGCGAGTCTGTCGGCCAGCTTGGCCAGCTGTTCGGGCCGGTACTGGGTGCCCAGTTCGGCGAGCTTGGCTTCGGCGCATTGGCGGGTGTCGGCGTCGATCCAGCACGGCAAGTCCCACAGGAAACCGCGGATTATTCGCACGTGGGCGGCGCCCAGCCGCCCGGCGCGCTGGGCGGCAGCAGTCGCTGGAAGCCAGGGCGGCAACGGCTGGCCGGCAAGTGATTGCCGCGGCCCCAGGTCTTGGGCTTCCTCGAGGCGGCGGGCGGCTTCGGCGCGGGTGATACGTAGCCGGTCGGCCAGCACGTGCGCCAACTTGCCGCCGATTTCGGCCGGGGTAGCCTGCTGGCGCACCTCGTTGAGCAAGGCGTGACCGGCCACCGGCAGCCGACGGGTGTCGTGTTCAAGGCGTTCCAACAACGCCAACCGTTCGGTTGTGGTCAACACCTCGAACGACAACTCAGCCAGACCAGACACCGCCTCGTGAAACGCGTCAAACCGCTCCACGATCTGTTCTCGACTGCTGGCCACCATGCCCGAATCGTATCGACGCCCACCGACAAAAAACCGCCCAGAAATTCCCTAAATCACAGTGCACTCAATAGGTTTCCGGCCAGAGCCGGGTGATCAAACGTCGAGGGCTAAGTCTTTTCGGAACCGCCGCATGCCGTCGATCTTGTCGGCCAGTGTGGCGTCCGGCCCGGCATAAAACATCCAGGGCATCGTAAGGATGCCGGTGATACCGGCGGCCTCGGCTCTCTGGTAGTCGGCAATTGTGAAGGCGTCGGTGAGTGGTGTCAGGATGGTGAAGTCGTCCAGCGACAAACCGTTTTCGACCCGTAACGCACGCAGCCGGGCCGCCGCTTCGATAGCGCGGTCAATCTTGATCAGGTCACCGATCCAGCCGTCGTTGCGGGCGGCTCGCCGAAACGCGACCTCACTGAGCCCGCCGACATAGACCGGTATCGGCGGCGGTGTCGGCTGCATCTCCAACCGCGGGGTTTGGAAGAATTCGCCGTCGATCTGAGTCCACCCCGGTTCCCACAACGCGCGCATCAGATCGAGCATTTCGTCGGTGCGCTTGCCGCGGGCCTCGAATGGCTGGCCCATCAAGGCGAATTCCTCCTCACACCAGCCGACACCGACCCCGAGCTCCACTCGGCCCGCGGCTAAAACTGCCGCGGTGCCAATGGCTTTCGCGGTCGAATAAGGATTTCGCATCGCCGGAATAAAGACGGTGGTGACGAACCGCAGCCGTGTCGTCACCTGTGCCAGCGCGCCGACCAGCACCCACGCGTCGGGCCAGTCGGTAAATGGCTGCCAGCGCCGCTGCCCGTCTTTGGTGTACGGGTAAGGAGTGTCCAGAGTCTCCAGGTTGACGACGTGGTCGGGAACGCCGATCCCGTCGTAGCCGAGCTCATCGGCGGCCTTCGCGATCTCGAGGATCTCACCCGTCTTCAAAAAGGCGCTGCTGATGTAGTACTTCATCCGACTTGCCGAGCCCACGACGGAATGACAAATACGCCGTCGGCTTCCACGGTGATTCCCTCGCTGTCCGAAATGCTGCCATGCGCAAAGGTTTTGATGTCTTCGGTGCGCTCGATGGTGGCTTCGGCGCGCAGCGGGCCCAGCGGCGTGCCGCGTAGATATTTCACGGTAATTGTTCCGGTGAACAGCGGCTTGGTCAGACCCTCGCTGGCCGCCTCACCGAGCATGTGGTCGAGCACTGAAGCGCAGACACCGCCGTGAACCAGACCGGGTGGTCCCTCGTAGGCAGCGCCGAGGCTGAAATCGCTCCAGCACCGGCCGCCGTCGCCGTGGTGGATGGTCAGCGGCGGAGCGATCGGATTGCGCATACCGATCACGGCGTTGCCCCACGCCAACGGACGGCCTTCGACCGCGTACCGCACCCCCGCGGATCCGTCCAACTGGCTGCTGCGCAACGCGTCGGTCACCGCCTCGATCGCGGTACGGGCGTCGCAAATAGTGGTGGCGTCAACGTCGGTGCGAATGGTGGCATCGATGAGATCCCGCACGGCCTCAGTCAGCGGGCCGTACAGCGCCGTCAGCCGATCATGCTCCTCGGCGCTGATGACCTCATACCCGATGTCCACCAGCCCGCCTCCTGTCTCAACTTCCGAGCACTCTGCGCACCACGGCTTTTGCACGCCGCGTCACCCGCAGATAGTTGTCCAGGAACTCGCTGCCATCCCCGTTTTGCCAGCCGGCTGCGACTGCCACAGCGTTGAGCTGGCGGCCCGGCCCGGGCAGCTGGTCGGTGGCCCTCCCGCGGACCAAAACCAGCGCATTGCGGGCCCGAGTCGCCGTCAGCCAGGCCTGCCGGAGCAGGTCCACCTCATCTTCGGCGATGAGCTGGGCTGCAGCGATCGCGTCCAATGATTCCAGCGTCGAGGTGTTGTGCAGGGCGGGAATGGCATGCGCGTGCTGCAACTGGAGCAGCTGCACCGTCCATTCGATATCGGTCAGTCCCCCGCGCCCCAGTTTGGTGTGCGTGTTGCGATCGGCGCCGTGCGGCAACCGTTCCGCGTCGACGCGGGCCTTGATCCGGCGAATCTCTTGCACAGCCTCCGGCGAGACCCCATCGGCGGGATAGCGCGTCTTGTCTGCCATCAGCACGAACCGCTGACCCAGGTCCGCGTCGCCGGCCACCGCGTGCGCGCGCAGCA
>JAFAQO010000605.1 GCA_019246375.1 Mycobacterium sp.
ATGCTGGGTTTGGTCAGTCGCTCGGCTAGGCCCATGATCGTTCCTCGAGGGCACTTCGACGGCGCGTCAGCCGTAGCTGCAGCACGGTCACTACCAGCAGGATGGCGAACATCACCCACGCCAGCGCGGATGCGTAACCAAATTCCAAGAAAGAGAAGGCGTGCTGGTAGAGCATGATGCCCAGCACGTAGGTACCGGTTTCCGGTCCACCGTTGCGGCCGGTGAGCACATAGACAAGGTCGAATGCCTGGAAAGCGTGAATGATTGAGATCACGACCACGAACGACAGCGCGCCGCGAATCATGGGCACCGTGATGGAGACGAACTGTCGCAGCTCTCCGGCGCCATCAAGTCTGGCTGCCTCGTACAACGTGTCGGGTACCCCTTGCATCGCAGCCAACAAGACGACGGTCGCGAACGGCACGCTTCTCCACACACTGACCAGACACAGCGAGGCCATGGCCCATTTGGGCTCAACCAGCCACGGGATCGGGCGGATACCGATCCAGCCGAGCATGATGTTGAGTAATCCGTTGTCGGTATTGAAGACGAACTGCCACACGATTGCCATGACCACCGATGAAACCGCCAACGGCAGGAAGGCCACGGTACGAAAGAACCCGATCCCCTTCACCTTTCGGTTGAGCAGACCGGCCACCGCCAAGCTAATGAGAACGGTCGGCACGATGGTGCCAACCGTGTAAAGCACGGTATTGCGCACCGCGATCACAAACAGTGGATCGGAGGTGAAGAGGTCAGCGAAGTTGCGCAGACCCACGAATTTCGGCGGGCTGAACAGGTCCCAGCTCTGAAAACTCATGTACAGCGAGAAACCAAGCGGGAACAGCATGAATACCGCGACCGCGGCGAGGTTCGGCGCGACGAATAGGCGCCCGGCACGGGCGCGTTGCCGCCGAGACCGGCGGCGTCCGGTGGCCACAACGGCGTATTCGTCGATCGCTGTCATGAGTTGCGTAGCACCTCGTCAACGCCGTTGGACAATCCCTCCGCCAACGATGTCGCGGGCTTGGAGCCGCGCAACACGGGCCCAAAATTGCGCTCCATCAAGGCATAGACCTTTTCCCACCGCGGGGTGATGGGCAGTCCCTGAGAATGGGCGGGGCCGTCGGTCAGCACCGCGAGATTGTTGATCCTGCGGTGTGCTTCGGCGAATCCGGTTGAGGTGAGCGCGGACCGCAGCACCGGTACGAATAGGTTGGACTCGCCGATCAACGCTTGTCCGATGGGTCCCGTGGCGAACTTCACGAACTCCCACGCCTGCTGTTTGCGCCGACTGCTGGCCGCGATCGCAAGCCCTGTTGTACCGATATTCGAGTGGGCACCGTGTCCCCTCGGCCCAGTCGGCAACACGGTGACATCGAAATCCAAGCCCTCGGCTCGGTCGAATGTCTGATATCGCCAGTGCCCCCCGAGGGCCATCGCCGCCCTGCCCACGGAAAACAAATCCATTGTCGACATCGACTGCTGCTCGGTCACAGTGGGCGCGACCTTGTGCTTGTTGGCCAGATCGGCGTAGAACTGCACGCCTTCGATGAACGCGTCGTTGTCAAAGTTGAGATGCGTCGGGTTCATCCGCGGAGTCGACCACGGTACGCCGTTGTTCATAGCGAATAACCCGGCCGTGTAGGACGGGGCCCACGTGTCAACGAATCCCCATTGGGTCACCTTCCCGGATCTATCACGCTTCGTCAGAGCGGTGGCCGTGTCCAGGAACTCTGCAAAAGTCCACGGCTTGTCCCACCGCGTCGGCGGAGCCTTTACCCCGGCTTCGGCGAAATGTTCCTTGTTGTAAAACAAGTAGTTTCCGGACCATTGCTCGGGTAAGGCGTACTGCCCAACCTCGAATGTGAACGTCTCATACAGCGACGCGATGCCGTCGTGCTTCAGTTCCGTGGCGAAAGCCCGGTCCCCGGCCAATACCGGATTGAGGTCCAGGAACACCCCCCGGTCAGCCAATCCGGCATAGTTCAATTCCCACGCCATGAGCACATCTGGGCACTTGCCGCCGGCACAAAAAGTCGAAATTTGCTGGATCGCGCCAGGGCCAGACAACAGCATGGCCACCTTGATGTCGGGATACCGACGCTGGAACTCGTCAACGACCCGCAATCTGGCATCCGCCTCGTCAGGGTTGGCGGCGAAGAAAAAAGTCAGCGCGTCACCGTCGCGCCCACATGCAGCGGGCAATGGCGCCAGCGACGCCGCGCCGAGCGCACCGGCACAACGGAGCAGGGTCCGCCGCCCGAACGGCTTACCAAACATGGCGCTCCTGCCTTCGCGTCAGATCTGCACCGTCTCTGGTAACCGACGCGGCTGTGGTATTCCTGGGTGCCGCTGCGGAGAGATTGGGCAGTGCGAGAGTAGCGGTAGGAAGGCAGTCAGCGCCGCCGACGATGTCGATGAACTGCACCACACCAGCTTGCGCGTTGTCGATGCCGTCGGCATCTGCGCGACTGACCTTTGGCCAGGCCGATTGCACCGCATCGTCAGCGTCGGCTGCCGAGCCGAGGAGGTGACACGCGCCCGCCCGCATATCTCGTCGATTCGGGCCGAATCGCTGCGCGAGATCCTCAAGCATGCATGGTCACCTTTCCGACGCCAAATCCGTCAAGGAGATGACCACGTTCGACACTCTGTTGCGAAGGAGACCGACACCATGAGACTACCGATCGATTGCGGATTTTCATGCGCCACACTGTCTTCAGGGGTGACCCGATGACCACGACC
>JAFAQO010000253.1 GCA_019246375.1 Mycobacterium sp.
GGCCACCGGCGAATCCGCCCAACATGTGGGAGTAGCCGAAAAGGCCTGCGGGAGAATGGCCCATGAACTTCTCAGCGATACCGGCGTTGGGATTGGAGTTCTCGCATAGGGAGTAGAGGTCGTGCTGACATGCCGAACACGCCCCGCAAGCGATCGGGAACGGGACGACGACGCGGTCCCCGACGTTCAGGTTGTTGACCGCTTTCCCGACTTCAACCACTTCCCCCATAAACTCGTGTCCAAGCACGTCGCCGTGTTTGACGGTCGGAATGTAACCGTCGTACATGTGCAGGTCCGAGCCGCAGATAGCGGTCGAAGTGATTCGTACGATGGCGTCGCGGTCGTTGAGTATCCGAGGATCGGGTACTGACTGCACTGCGACGCTGTTTCGGCCCGCGTAGACGGTGGCTTTCATCGCTGCGCTCCTTTCGAAGCACGCTTCGGTTGTGCCGGGCGTTGGTGCATTTGGCTGATCGCGGCGGTGCCTTGCGGCGACCCGTCAGACCGCAATACCTGGCCGGTCTCCAGCAGTTGCTTCAACCGGCGAAGGTCGTCGTTGACCTGCTGTTCGGGTGATTCGCCGAAGAGTGTGGCTGCCGCTTTACCCAGCACACCGCCCGGTATGTGGTAGCTCAGCGTGACGCGGACCTCGGTGCCGTCACCGGGAGCAGGCGTGAATTCGACGCTGCCGCCGTTCTCGATGGGTGACCCGGCCAGCGATTGCCAGGCGATGCGCTTATTGGGCTCGTCCTCGATGATCTGCGCATCCCACTGCACCGACTGCCCAATCGGCGCGTTGGCGACCCAGTGCGATTGATTGCCGGAGTTGGCGGTCACCGACTTCAGGTGGTACATGAAGGCGGGCAGATTCTCCAGGTCACGCCAGAACCGGTAGACCTCCTCGGGTGCCCGGCGCACCGTGACCGCCGCACGCAGCGTGCGATGGCGAGGCGCGTTGGCATGCCAACCGGCGCCGCCGTCGCGGGTGGAGCGCAGTGCGGCGTAGAGATCGACGCCGCCGATGCCGACCAATGCCACCGCCGACACCCCGCCGCGCCCGCGGTTCGCGCGCCGGCCGTTTGCCAGTCCGGCAAGTAGCAGCCCCAGGTCCAAGGCGTCGCCGGCCACTCGGGTCCACACCAGCTTGTTGGGCCCGAACAACAGCGCGGCCGCGTGGCCGCACTCGCGAAGTCCCAGCGCCCTGATTACCGGCCGTGACCGCCTGATGTCGTCCACCCCCGCAAGTGCCGCGACTTTTCGGGGGGCCAGCAACTCGGTGATGCCGAGACCCAAACTTGCCGCGCCGAGCCCTTTCACCAGGGCGGTGGTCGTGTCGGCCGAGTTGTCACTCATCATCAATTCCCTTTCTCGATGCGGTTCGCAACGCCTGAAGCAACGGTTCGGCCGCCTCCTTCAAGAACAGGTCCTGGGTCTCGCCGCCGATCTGCACCAGCGCGATATCGGTGAACCCCGCTTCCCAGTACGGTCGGACCGCGTCGACGATCGCATCAAGGTCCGGTCCGCACGGAATGCTCTCGGCGACGTCGTCCGGACGCACGAACTGCGTCGCACCGGCGAAACCGGCCGTCGTGGGCAGGTCGGCGTTGACTTTCCAGCCTCCGCCGAACCACCGGAACTGATCGTGGGCGCGTTCGATAGCGGTATCGCGGTCCGGATCCCAGGACACCGGTATCTGACCGACCACCCGCCCGCCTCCAGCAATGCCGGTGGCCTGGCGCGCGGAATGCCAGGCTTGGACGAGCTCTCCGTTGGGCTCGACGGCGACCAGGTGGTCGGCGAGGGTGGCGAACTTGTCGACGGCCTTCTGGCCGCCCATCGCGACGGCGATGCCGACGGGGACTTCGGGCAGATCCCACAGCCGCGCCGAGTCCACTTGGAAGTAGTCGCCGCGCCAGTTGACCATGCCGCCGGTGAACAGGGCGCGGATGATCCCGATGGCTTCGTGCAACATGTCCTGCCGGCGCATCGCGGTTGGCCAGCCCTTGCCGACGACGTGTTCGTTGAGGTTCTCGCCGCTGCCCAGCCCGAGGGTGAATCGCCCGTCGGCCAGGATCTGCACCGTTGCCGCCTGCTGAGCGACGATCACCGGGTGATACCGGATCGTCGGGCACGTTACGTAGGTATAAAGATCGACCTTTTGTGTCTGGATCGCGACGGCACCGAGCACGGTCCAGGCGTTCGGCGCATGGCCTTGCGACGCCAGCCAGGGCGAGAAGTGGTCACTGCAGACCTCGAAGTCGAAACCCCGCTCCTCAGCCGAAACGGCAAAGCGGACAAGGTCTTTGGGTCCGCTTTGCTCCGTCATCAAGGTGTAGCCAAACCGGGTCATAGCCAGACGGGTACCCCGGTGGGACAGCCGCAAACGGCTGGACGCTCAGTTAAGGTCTAAAGACGGTCCTTGACCGCAGCAGACAGCCGTGCACCGTCAGCCTTGCCGGCCGCGATCTTGGTCGCCGCCTTCATCACCAGGCCCATCTGCTTCATACCCGGCCGCTCCCCGAGTTCCTCGGCCACCTGGGCTATCGCGGTGTCGACGACGTCGGCCAGCTCCCCCTCGGTCAGCGGCGTGGGCAGGTACTCGTCGATGACCCGCGCCTCGGCGAGCTCATTGGCGGCGAGCTCACCACGGCCGTTTTGGGCATAGATTTCGGCGGATTCGCCGCGCTTCCTCGATTCTCGGGCCAGCACTTTGAGCACCTCGCCGTCGGAGAGCTCCCGCGACTGCTTGCCGGCGACCTCCTCGCTTTGGATGGCCGCCAGCAGCATCCGTAACGTCGCGGTGCGCAGCTTGTCCTGCGTCTTCATCGCGTCGGTAAGATCCGCGCGCAGCCGGGATTTGAGTTCCGCCATGGAGACGACGCTACGCGCCGCGCTTGCTCGGGGCAGTCCCGGAAGATTGAGAAATGCCTCGACGCCGGACAGGATGGGAGCCATGATCCGCGCTGGCGACAATCTAGTAGGCAGCGATGAGGCGGGGGCACCTCCCGCTTGCGGGGGAAGAGCGGCGCCCATGACCGACGACGACGGCGGCTCGATCTGGTGAGCACGCCGCCGGCCGACTACCCGGACTACCCGCCGTCTAATTACCCGCCACTGGGTTATGGTCCCCCTGGGTATCCGCTTCCGGGTTATGCCCCGCCTGGCTACGGCCCGCCACCGGGGTAC
>JAFAQO010000209.1 GCA_019246375.1 Mycobacterium sp.
CGACGCGAGCGCGAATTCGAGATCGAGCGTCTGCGCACCCAGCACCTTCAAGGGCCGATCGTCGGGATGGTCGGCGACGAGGACGGTGACATCCCACCCGGCCATCGCTCGGTCGAAAAGCCAGCCGCCGGCAAACTTCACCACATCGATGACATCCGCGGCGACCACATCGAGCCGGTATCTCATGCCGAGTTCGGCGGCGCCATGTCCCGGGCCAGCGACTCCGCGTATTCCTTGAAGACCTCGGACAGTCGTATCGAAGGATTGAGCAGCCATGTGGTCTCCATTCCGGTGATGAAGGCGAGAATTTGTACTGCCTTGACGGTGATATCGATATCCATGCGATAACGGCCGGCCTCCTGGCCACGCCGAATGAGTCCGGTGATGATGTCGACCGCATCCTGGTATCTGGTGAGCAGGCGGTCGTGCAACGGAGCGTCGGGATCGAGGCTCTCTGCAAGCAGCACGGTATATGTGCCGACCAGTTCGGGTGACCGGTGGAACCGATCTGCCACGGCTGCGATTTCGGAAATCAGATCGCCGGCCCGGTTGGCGTGGGCGTCATCGTCTGCGTCGCGGGCGTCGAGCACCGCGTGTAGCAGCTGCTCTTTCGATTCGAAGTGATGCAACAGACCCGCCGGGCTCACTCCCGCTTCACCGGCGATGTGGGCCAGCGTCGTATTTCGCCACCCGTTCCGGGTCAGCAGCCGCTGAGCGACCTCGAGGATCCGCTGTTTGCGGTCCTCTCCCTTGGCCAGCAGCGTGTCGTACCGCCGCGTATCGGGCACCGAACTCCTTCATCCAACCAACCTAGTGAACACACAGTAGGTTGGTTTGGCGGGTGTGACAAGGGTCTCAGCCCAAGGTCGTTACGACACAAGCTCCACCAGCGTGGCGTTGGCGGTACCACCGCCCTCGCACATGGTTTGCAATCCGTAACGAATTCCCCTGTCGCGCATGTAATGCGCCATGCGGGTCATCAAGACCGCGCCCGAGGCGCCGAGCGGATGGCCAAGCGCGATCGCGCCGCCCAGCGGATTGAGCCGCTCCGGTTGGGCGCCGGTTTCGGCAAGCCACGCCAGCGGCACCGGTGCGAAGGCCTCATTCACCTCGAATACACCGACCTCGGCCAGCGAGACGCCAGCTTTGGCGAGCACCTTCTCGGTAGCAGGAATCGGACCGGTGAGCATGAGAACCGGATCAGCGCCGGTAACGACGCCGGCGCGGTAACGCACGATCGGCGTCAACCCCAGGTCGAGCGCCATAGCGGCGGTCGTCACAAGCAGGGCCGCAGCCCCGTCGGAGATCTGGGAGGAGTTGCCCGCATGGATCATCCCGTCGTCGACGAATGCAGGTTTCAGCTCGGCAAGTTTCTCGACGGTGGTTCCGCGCCGAACCCCCTCGTCGGCGGCGACGAGCTGGTTGTCGATCCATACCGGGACGATCTGCCCGTCGAAAGCCTTACTGTCCTGCGCAGCGGCGGCACTTTCGTGGGACGACACGGAGTACTCGTCGAGCTGGGTACGGGAAAACCCCCACTTCGTGGCCATCATTTCCGCGGAGAGGCCCTGGTTGAAAGAGAAATCGTGATACCGCTCAAGCACTTTCGGCCCATACGGCATACCTGTGGCTCGTGCGGCGCCGAGCGGCACCCGGCTCATCACCTCGACACCGCCCGCAACGACGACATCCTGCTGGCCGGACATCACCGCCTGCACTGCGAAGTCCAGGGCTTGCTGGCTCGAACCACACGCACGGTTGATCGTCGTCCCGGGGATGCTCTCCGGCCATCCGGCGGCCAGCACCGCGTACCGACCGATATTGCTGGACTGGTCACCTACTTGGGATACGCATCCCCAGACGACGTCGTCGATGAGCTCCGGGTCGATGCCCGTGCGTTCCAGCAGTTCGTTGAGCACAACCGCGGACAGGTCGGCTGCATGCATGCTCGACAGGCCGCCGTTGCGTTTGCCGACCGGGGTCCGAACCGCCTCGGCGATAACTGTCTCACGCATCTTTCCGCTCCGATCTGGGCACCGCCCACCGGCCAGTGAACGACGGCTCACGCTTTTCGGCAAACGCCGCATAGGCCTCGGCGGCATCGACCGTGGCGACATTGACAGCTTGGGCGCGCACCTTGCGGTCTTTTCCCGCCGCGACGAGCGCATCTCGCAAAGCGATCCACAAATCCTGGTTGATTGCGTTTCTGCGGTGTGGACGGTTGAGGGTCAGCGTCCGCACGCCGTTGCGGTCACTGCAGAGCAGCACTGGTTCCTCGGTCATCAGTGGTAGGCCGGCCCGATTGCGCCTTGCTCACGCAGGGCGGTGATCTCCTCGTCGGCTATGCCGAACCCAGCGAGCACGGTGTCGGTGTGCTGGCCAAGCCCGGGCACTGCACCCATGGCGGGGTGGTATCCGGCAATGATGGGCGGCGGCAACAAGGCGGGGATCGGGCCGGCGGGCGTGTCAATCTGACGCCAGCGGTCACGGGCGGTCAATTGGGGATGTACGAGTACCTCGCTGGGCACGTTGTATCGCGCGTTACCGATACCGGCGGCATCCGCGGTCTTCTGCACATGTTCCAGATCGTGGCGTGCACACCAGGCCGCGATTGCTTCATCGAGGAAGTCGCGGTGCGCGACCCGCCCGGCGTTGGTTGCGAACCGCGTGTCGCCGGCCAGGTCGTCGCGTTGCAGGATTTCATGGGAAAGCCGTTGCCATTCCTGGTCATTCGTCGTACCCAGCACTACCGTCTGCCCGTCGGCGGTGCGGTAGGCGCCATACGGTGCCACTGCCGGCGAGCTCATGCCCAGCGGTTGTTGGTCGACACCGGAATGCTGGGTGTACGTCAGTGGATAGCCCATCAGATCGGTCATGGTGTCGAAGAGGCTCACGGTGACCGCTCTCCCGTGACGGTTCGCCA
>JAFAQO010000488.1 GCA_019246375.1 Mycobacterium sp.
GGCTGCGAAACCTGTTGAAACCCGATCAGTTCCCGTATCAGTCCAAGACCGGTTGGACGTACGACTCCGGCGACTACGAGACCACCATGCGCAAAGCCATGGACATGATCGGCTACGACGCGCTGCGCGCCGAACAGAAACAGAAACGGGAGCGCGGCGAGCTGATGGGCATCGGGATGTCCTTCTTCACCGAGGCCGTCGGTGCCGGTCCACGCAAGGACATGGACATCCTGGGGCTGGGGATGGCCGACGGTTGCGAACTGAGGGTGCACCCCACCGGGAAAGCCGTTGTGCGACTGTCGGTCCAAACCCAGGGCCAGGGCCACGAGACGACGTTCGCCCAGATCGTCGCCGAGGAGCTGGGAATCCCGCCCGACGACATCGAGGTGGTGCACGGCGACACCGACCAAACCCCGTTCGGGCTGGGCACCTACGGCAGTCGGTCGACACCGGTGTCGGGTGGAGCCGCGGCGCTGGTCGCACGCAAGGTGCGCGATAAGGCGAAGATCATCGCGTCCGGCATGCTCGAGGTGTCGGTTGCCGACCTGGAGTGGGAGAAGGGGTCATTCCACGTCAAAGGTGACCCGTCGGCCTCGGTGACCATCCAGGACATCGCGATGCGTGCGCACGGGGCAGGGGATCTCCCGGAAGGCATCGAGGGCGGCCTGGACGCCCAGGTCTGCTACAACCCGGAGAATCTGACCTACCCCTACGGTGCGTATTTCTGCGTGGTCGAAGTCGATCCGGGCACCGCCGTGGTTAAGGTACGCCGCTTCCTGGCCGTCGACGACTGCGGCACCCGGATCAACCCGATGATCATCGAGGGCCAGGTGCACGGCGGCATCGTTGACGGGATCGGCATGGCGCTGATGGAGATGATCGCCTTTGACGAAGAAGGCAACTGCCTGGGCGGCTCGCTGATGGACTACCTGATCCCGACCGCGATGGAGGTGCCGCATCTGGAGACCGGCTACACCGTGACGCCGTCGCCGCATCACCCGATCGGCGCGAAGGGGATCGGTGAGTCCGCCACCGTCGGTTCACCACCCGCGGTGGTAAACGCAGTGGTGGATGCACTGGCGCCGTTCGGAGTTCGGCATGCCGACATGCCGCTGACTCCGTCGCGAGTGTGGGAGGCGATGCAGGGCCGGCCTCGACCGCCGATCTAGAGGGGCGTGGCGACGATGCGGGGCGGGCCCCGAGGAGAAGCCGCGCAATTGAGGAGTACCCGATGACGATGAGTGAACGCGCCGAGCAGCTGTTCCGCGCCCGGACACCGTTCGTGCACGCCACCGTAGTGCGGGCACAACAGCCGACCTCGGCGCATCCCGGCGACGAGGCGATCCTCTTGGCAGACGGAACAATCGAAGGTTTCGTCGGCGGCCACTGCGCGCAGAACTCGGTGCGCAAGGCGGCGCTGGGCGCCCTGCAGGCAGGCGAAAGCGTGCTGCTGCGCGTGCTACCCGACGGCGACGTGCATTTCCCGGAGGCACCCGGTGCCCGGGTCGTCGTCAACCCGTGCCTGGCCGGTGGTGCGCTGGAAATCTATCTGGCCCCGCGGCTGCCCGCACCGCTGATCCGGATCTACGGTGGCACACCAATTGCTGATGCACTGGCCGGCGTGTGCGATCTGCTCGGCTACGCCGTGGCGCGCGACGATGTCGGCACGGTGGCCGGCGCCACCGCGGTGGTGATAGCCAGCCACGGCGGTCCGGAAGCCGAAACGATCCGGGCCGCACTGGATGCCGGCGTCGGATACATCGGCTTGGTGGCCAGCCGGGCGCGGGGCTCCGCGATCCTGGACGGCCTGCAGCTGTCCGATGCCGAGCGCGCGCGGGTACATAGCCCCGTTGGTTTGCCGATCGGCGCCAAAGCGCCCGCCGAGATCGCGATATCGATCATCGCCGAGGTTATCCGCGAGATCCGCGTGGGCGGACTGCCGGTGGCCTGCAGCGCTGAGGAAGCCGACGCATGACCGTGCGGCGAGTCACCGGTGTCGTGCTCGCAGCCGGCAGCTCCGCACGGCTCGGCACCCCCAAACAGCTACTGCCATACCGGCATACGACAGTGCTCGGCGCCACCGTCGGCGTCACCCGCAGCGTTGGGTTCGACCAGCTCATCCTCACCCTGGGCGGTGCGGCACCAGCGGTACGGGAGGCCGTGCGGCTAGCCGGTATCGACGTCGTGTCGGTCGATGACGCCGGCACGGGTTGTTCGGCGTCGCTGCGGGCCGCGTTGCAGCGCGTGGATCCGCACGCCGCCGGGATCGTCTTGATGCTCGGCGACCAGCCCGCAGTGGACGCCGCGATTGTTCGCCGGGTCATCGCCGAAGGGACGGCTCATCCCATCGCGGTGTGTCGGTATTTCAATGGCATCGGTCATCCGTTCTGGTTCGGTCGGGCGGTATTCGGTGAGCTTGCATGTCTGCACGGCGACAAGGGCATCTGGAAGCTGGTCCAGTCGGGTGCGCACCCGGTGGCCGAAGTCGCAGTAGACGGCACTATTCCGCTCGACGTCGACACCTGGGACGACTACCGGCGGCTCGTGGAGTTGGCGCCGCGGTGACGATTTTCGCCGACGTGAACGACGTGATCCGCCGCTTCGACGCCGAGGACTACCTGCTCGATATCGGGACGGCGTCGGCGATCTATCTCGCGGTGGCGCTGGGAAGGCCACTGCTATTGGAAGGCGAGCCTGGCGTCGGTAAGACGACGGCAGCCAAAACTCTTGCCCCGGTGCTGGGGACAACACTTGTGCGGCTGCAGTGCTACGAGGGATTGACGGCCAGCGAGGCCCTTTACGACTGGAACTACCAACGTCAGCTGCTGTCCATCCGGCTTGCCGAAGCGCGCGGTGCCGGTATCGACGAATCAGACCTGTACACCGAGCGATATCTGGTGGATCGGTCGATCCTGCAGTGCGTGCGACACCGCGGGCCGACACCACCGGTGCTGCTGATCGACGAAATCGACCGAGCCGATGACGAATTCGAGGCGTTGCTGCTGGAGTTCCTCGGTGAATCCGCCGTCACCGTCCCTGAGCTGGGCACCTTCGTGGCCGAACATCCGCCGATCGCGGTGCTGACCTCCAACCGCAGCCGTGACCTGCATGACGCGCTGCGGCGACGCTGTTTGTATCACTGGATCGACTACCCCGAACCGTCCCGGGCGGCGGCGATCGTACGTCGGACCGTACCTGGGGCGACGGCCGCGCTGATCGAGCATGCTACCCAGTTCGTCAGTGCGGCAAGGGATCTCGATCTCGACAAGTCACCCGGGATCGCGGAGACGATCGACTGGGTCGCTGCCTTGGTCTCGCTGGGTGTCGCAGATCTCGTCGACGCGGATGTGGTCGCCAGCCTGGGTGCACTCGCCAAGACCCCCGACGACCGCACCCTGATTGGTGAGGCGCTCGTCGAGTACAGCAAGACATGAGAGGACGCGAGCGATGAAGATCGCCAACGAGTTCACCGTCAGCGCTCCGATCGAGCAGGCGTGGGACGTGCTTTCCGACCTGGAACAGGTGATCCCGCTGATGCCCGGCGCCCAGCTGGTCGGCCGTGACGGCGAGGACGTCGTCGGCAAGGTCAAGGTCAAGGTCGGGCCGGTCACCAGTGAATTCAGCGGTAAGGCACGGTTCGTCGAGCACAACCGCGACCAATATCGCGCCGTCATCGATGGCAAAGGCAAGGAGGCGCGCGGTACCGGCAATGCTGCAGCTACGGTCACCACCCAGCTTCACGCGGCCGGAGACTGCACCCGCGTTACGGTCGACACCGACTTGAAGATCGTCGGCAAGCTGGCCCAGTTCGGCAGCTCGATGTTGCAGCAGGTGTCGGAGAAGTTGCTGGGCCAGTTCGTCGAGCAACTCGAAGCGAAGCTGGCCGCGTCGAACCAACCATCGGTACCGCAAAGTCCGGAGCCGGCGGCGCCTGACGAGCCGGCTCCCATCGACCTGGTGAAGCTCACCGGTGCCAACCGGATCGTCAAGTACGCGCCGGTGTTGCTGGGGCTTGCGTTGCTGGCAGCGGTATGGGTCCTCCGCCGACGGAAATGAACGTCCCGCTGCTGCTGCGGGGAGTCGATGCTGCGGCGTTCGCGGCGGCCCTGGTGGCGCGGCTGCGCGGCGTCGGGATACGGGTGTCGGCCAGTGGTCCGGCCACGTTGGTCGAGGCGTTGCGGCAGTTGGCGCCGCGCACCCGACCGCAGCTGTACTGGGCGGCGCGGTTGACGTTGGTAAACCGCATGGAGGATCTCGCCGCGTTCGACGCGGTGTTCGCTGCCACCTTCGGCGATGCCATGGTGGGTCCCGATCCGTCGGGGCGACACTCGGCCCCGCGGCGCAAAGCAGCAGTGGCGGGGATGCCTGGCCGGGGCGCCCCAGCCGAGCCCGCCGCTGCCTTGCCCTGGTCCACTCGTCCGTCGCGGGTCGCGGTGCTCGACCACGCCGAGCCCAGCAGGACCGGTGTCTGGGTGCCCGACCCGCTGCCCAGCCGCCTTGCCGCGCGGGCCGAGGAACCGTTCGACCGCTTCGATCCCGACGACCTGCGCCTGCTGGGTTCCTGGCTCGAAGCGTCGGTTGCCCGGTGGCCTCGGCGGCGCAGTCTGCGGCTGGCGCCCAGCCGGCACGGCAAGACGATCGACCTGCGTCGAACGATCAATGCCTCGCGTGCGACCGGCTGGGAAACCGTCCTGCTGGCCCGAACCCACCGGCGCCGGCGGCACCGCCGAGTCGTTCTGGTCTGCGACGTGAGTCGCTCGATGCAGCCGTACGCGACGATCTATCTGCATTTGATGCGCGCCGCGGTGCTGCGGCAGGCCAGGATCCGCCCGGAGGTCTTCGTGTTCTCGACGTCGCTGACCCGGCTCACGGCCGCGCTGGCGCACCGGTCGCCGGAGGTGGCGTTGGAGCGGGCCAACGCGAAGGTGACAGACCGTTACGGTGGTACGCACATCGGTCGAAGCATCGGTGCTCTGCTGGCGTTGCCGCACGGCAATGCCCTGCGTGGCGCGGTGGTGATCATCGCCTCGGACGGCTGGGACAGCGATCCGCCCGAAGTGCTGAGTCACGCGCTGGCCCGGGTGCGTCGCCGCGCCGCGTTGGTGGTTTGGCTCAATCCGCGAGCCGTGCACCCTGAATTTCAGCCCCTGGCCGCTTCAATGGCGGCGGCACTGCCCCATTGCGACCTGTTCATGGCGGCGCACTCGCTGGCCGGCCTGCGCGAGCTGCTTGACGCGTTGGCTACTCGAGATTGAGCGGCGCGGCCGTGAGCAGCCGCGGCGGTCAGACATCTGTGCGCCGTTCCGTGTGATACCGCTCCTATCCTGAGCAGCATGCACCTAATGACGGTGGATGAGCCGGTTCACGGGCAGCCCAATGACTGAGGGACAGGGTAAGCCCGTGGGGGATGGCGTAACAGCAGAGCCCGACCAACAGCACGAGTTGCCCGAAAAGCGGGAGCAGACGGAGAATCAGCCGCATCAAGATTTAAACAACGCTGGCCGGGTGAAGGTAATGCTGCTCGGTTCCGGCGAACTGAGCCGAGAACTGGCGATCGCCTTTCAGCGTCTCGGCGCCGAGGTGATCGCTGTCGAGCGATATGCCGACGCGCCGGCACACGGTGTCGCCGACCAGTCGCTGGTGGTCAAGATGGCCGACACCGACGAGTTAACGGCGGTGATCGGCCGACTGCAGCCCAATTACGTCGTGACACTGACCGACGCCGTTGCCGCCGACGCGTTGACAGCCGCCGCTGAATCGGGCATGACCGAGGTCGTTCCCAGCGCCCGCAGCGCGCGGCTGACCACTGACCTCGAGGGCTTGCGGCGGCTGGCCGCCGACGAGCTCGGGCTGCCTACCGCGCCGTTCTGGTTCGCCGGATCCCTGGACGAACTCAAGGCGGTGGCCGCCCACGCCGGTTTCCCGCTGCTGGTGCGGCCGCTCGGGGTGGTGGCCGGTCAAGGGCAGTCGACGGTCGCGGGGCCCGACGACGTCGAACCGGCCTGGCAGCGCGCGGTGTCCGCCGGCAGCCCGCTCACCCACAACCGGGTGCTGGTCGAAACCGCGGTTGAGGTTGACGTTCACGTCACCCTGCTCACCGTGCGCAGCGCAGGTCCCGCGGGACCGGTGATCGAGTTCTGCGCGCCGATCGGGCACGGCGAGGCAGGCGGTGACGTGCTGGAATCTTGGCAGCCTCAACAGCTGAGCCCGGCGGCGCTGGACGTCGGCAAGTCGGTCGCCGCGCGCATTGTCAAGGCGCTCGGCGGCCGCGGCGTCTTCGGTGTGGAACTGATGGTCCGCGGCGATGAGGTGTACTTCTGTGACGTCACCGCACGCCCTTACGAGAGCGGTTTGGTGACGCTGCGCACCCAGCGGCTCTCCCAGTTCGAGTTGCAGGCCCGGGCGATTCTGGGCCTTGCGGTGGACACCATCATGATTTCGCCGGGCGCCGCCCAGGTGATCTACTCCGGCCACGACGCACTTGGCGCGTCTGCTGACGCGGAGGCCCGCGCTCATGGCGCGCTGGCCGAGGCGCTGGCGGTGCCGGAAAGCGACATCCGGGTTTTCAGCTACCACGAGGCCGAGACGCGGCGCAGGTTGGGAGTGGCGCTTGCCACCGCTCCCGACATGTCGGCGGCACGCGACCGTGCTCGGCAGGTAGCGACCGCCCTGCGCCGGCTGCCGCACCGGTGAATTCGCACCGCTTTGCCGTCGGTTTTGGCTTGGCGAACGCATAATAACGTCACCATGATGTTTCCACGTTGACGTGGCTGAGTGGGTGATTGTGTGGTGGAGCCGACCGATAGGGATACCCCGCCGGGTTTGCGGGTGGGTTCGCGGTTCAGGCACTACCTGCTGAGGCGGCTATTGGGCCGCCGCATGGCGATCACGCTCTGCGCACTCGCGCTCGTCACTGTCGTCCTCACCGTCATCGCTGGATGTCGGTCATCGCAGCCGTCCGCGGCGCCCTTTAGACCAGCGCAGGTCGAACTACCGCACTCGCGGCCGCCGTGGGCGATCCATAATTCTCAGACTGCGCTGGTCGAGCTGCCGTTCAGCGGTCTGAACAGTCCTAGCGGTGTGGCGGTGGACACCGTCGGCAACGTCTACATCGCCGACGAACTCAACAACCGGGTGCTCAAGCTACGGTCCGGTTCGACCACCCAGGTCGAGCTGCCGTTCACCGGTCTGAAGAGTCCCTCAGGGCTGGCGGTGGACACCGGCGGCAACGTCTACGTCACTGACGAACTCAACAACCGGGTGCTCAAGCTACGGTCCGGTTCGACCATCCAGGTCGAGCTGCCGTTCACCGGTCTGAAGGGTCCCTCCGGGCTGGCGGTGGACACCGGCGGCAACGTCTACGTCACTGACGGCCTCAGTAGCGTGTTTGAGCTGCCGGCGGGATCGACAACCCAGGTCAAGCTGCCGTTCGCCGACATCGTCGGTCTGAACAGGCCCGAGGGGGTGGCGGCGGATTCCGCCGGCAATGTCTACGTCACTGACTACTACACCAAGCGGGTCCTCAAACTGCCAGCGGCGTCGAACACCCCGGTCGAGCTGCCGTTCACTGGCCTGACCGCTCCATGGGGGGTGGCGGTGGGTTCCGGCGGCAACATCTATGTCACCAATGCCGAGATGACCAGCAACGCCAGCCACAACCGGGTGTTCGAACTACGGGTCGGGTCGAACACTCCGGTCGAACTACCCGTCACCGGCCTGAAAAGACCCGTAGCGGTGGCGGTAGACGCCGCCGGCAACGTCTACGTCGCCGACG
>JAFAQO010000572.1 GCA_019246375.1 Mycobacterium sp.
CTGCACTACAGCCGATTACACATCATGATAACGCCGACACGATCAGCTGACGGCCCGGATGGTGGCGTCGGCGCCGGCTTGGTCGCCAGCTTGGATCCCCTGGCGAGGCGGACCAGGCGGGCCACGCCACCGGGTTGCCTGACCAGCTAGCTGGCTACGGCAGAGAACCGCCGGATCGACGAGCAGCTCGTCGGTGGTCCACATCGCCGATCTGCGGGCACGAGGCGTCGTGTCCCTTGACATGGAGACGGCCGCCGTCGCGGAGGTGTGCGACGAGCTGGGCGTGTCTTGGTCGGTAGTGCGTGCGATCAGCGACCGCGTCAGCGACGGCAGTGTGGACGCCGAGAATTGTTAAGGAGCGCTGATTTTTGGATCCGATGTGCCGCAGTCGTTTTCGGCGGTGACTCGAAGCCTAAGGCCGATAGCCACGAACATACTGCCGGGAACTTTAAGGAATAGGGCGGGTTCCCGGTAGAGGCGTGAAGTCCGTTTAGGCTGTAACCCAACGTGATACGCCGCCAACCTTATACTGCCGATAAGGATCGCTCACTGAGCGGACGACCAGTCCGCAGTGCCGCCCGCAGCCTGTCCGCCATCTGGTCTCAGAGGGCAGCCACAACCGACTTAGTCTCGAGATAGTTGTCAAGAACCTGGTGGCCCATCTCGCGGCCCCAGCCAGATTCCTTGTAGCCGCCGAACGCCATCGCGGCGTCGAACACGTGGTAGCAGTTAATCCAGACCGTGCCCGCGCGCAGTCGCTTCGCGGTGCGATGCGCCTTGGAGATGTCTCGCGTGAACACGCCCGCGGCCAACCCGTACCGCGTGTCGTTGGCGACCGGGACGATGTCCTCGACGGTTTCGAACGGCTCTGCGGTCAGCACGGGTCCGAAGATCTCCTCGCGTACGACCTGCATGTTGGGGTTTGTCTTCGTGAGGACAGTCGGCTGCACGAAGTAACCGCGTTCGCCATAGTGGCCACCCCCGACGAGGGATTGGGCGCCCTCGTTGCGCCCGGACTCCAGGTAACCGAGCACCTTCTCGAACTGCTCGTCAGAGATCAGCGGACCCATTTCGACATCGGGGTCGGTGCCTGGGCCCAGCTTGATCTGCTTGGCCCGGTCGGCCACGCCATTCACCACGTCGTCGTAAATCTTTTTCTGCACGTACAAGCGCGATCCGGCGTTGCAGCACTGCCCGTGGTTGAAAAAGATGCCGTTGGCGGCTCCAACGATCGCTGCGTCGAGGTCTGCGTCGGCATAGACGACGTTGGGCGACTTGCCCCCCAGCTCGAGGGTGACCTTCTTCAGGTTCCCGGCGGCCGCCTGGGCGATCATCTTGCCCACCTCGGTCGAGCCGGTGAACGCGATTTTGTCGACCTCGTCATGTCCCGCAAGCGCCGCGCCCGCGTCACCAAAGCCGGTGACGATGTTCACCACCCCGTCGGGCACACCGGCCTGCTGGATCAGCTCACCGAGCCGAAGCGCCGAAAGTGGCGTCTGCTCGGCCGGCTTAAGCACGACCGTGCAGCCGCAAGCCAGCGCCGGCCCCAGCTTCCAGGCCGCCATCAGCAGCGGGAAGTTCCACGGGATGATTTGACCGACCACGCCGACGGGATCGCGCAGCGTGTAGGCGTGGTAGTCACCGGGTGCCGGAAGCGCCGAGATCGGGACAGTGTTGCCCTCGATCTTCGTGGTCCAGCCGGCCATATAACGGAACAGATCGGCAGCCAGCGGCACATCGGCGGCGCGCGCCACCCCGAACGGCTTGCCGTTATCGAGCGTCTCGAGCATCGCGAACTCATCCGCGCGCTCGTCGATCAGCTCTGAAATCTTCCAGATCAGCTGTCCGCGATCAGACGCGTGCATCCGCCGCCACGGCGAGTCATCGACGAAAGCCGTGCGCGCAGCCCGGACAGCTCGGTCGACGTCCTCGGCTTGCCCGTGCGCGACCTCGGCAAGGACTTCCTCGGTGGCCGGGTTGAGCGTTTGAAAGGTCTTACCGGACGCCGCCTCGACCCAGCGGCCACCAATCAGCAGCTTATGTGGCGAGTGGGCAAATTTTTCAGCCTGCAACTCTGCTGACTCAGCAACCGCCATCATCACTACTCCTCTCCGGGAGAACTTGCCGGCCCTCGCCTCGTGGTGCTTGCAGGAGTCGAGTACCCCAGTTCGAACGACCGATAACGTGAGACTGGATCCCAGCCACGCTGGCCGAAGGCACCCGGCGGAGCCAACTTGATGTCTTCATCCGACGCAGCGTCAGCGAAGCCGGGTTGTCGCCGTTCCATCATCCGTCGACCCTTCGGCTTCCACTGCGCCTGCCTGTCATGCCGGTTGAGCGCCGGCGACCGGGATGTTGCCAGTATTTGGCAGCTCACCGCGTGGACCTGGCAGCAGCCGTTGAACTTCAATTTCGTCGGGTGGAACCGACTATTCGGGGAGCTACAACCGACATGGCAGAAATCGCACTCAAGCAGGCCACAATCGAATACCAGCAGTTCGGACCGCAGGATTCAGCGCACCCGCCGGTACTGTTCGTCCACGGCATCCTGGTGGACGGGCGACTGTGGCGCGAGGTCGCCGAAGGCCTGGCGGGCCGCGGTTTTCGCTGCATCGTGCCGACTTGGCCGCTGGGCTCACACACCATCCCGGTCAATGACGCCACCGCGCTATCGCTGCCCGGTGTCGCGGAGATGATCAACGACACGATCGTCGCCCTAGACCTTTCCGATGTGACGCTCGTCGGCGGCGACACCGGAGGTGGGCTGTGCCAACTGGTCGTCGACGCCTATCCGGACCGGATTGGCCGCCTGCTGCTGACCAACTGCGACGCCTTCGACAAGTGCCCGCCCTTTCCGTTCGACATCGTGTTCAGGTTGCTACGCGGCCCCATCTCGATCAAGACGCTATTCGGACAACTGCGGTTGCGGACCCTGCGTCACTCGCCACTCGGCTTCGGCCTGCTGGTCAACCAGCCCGATCCGCACCTCACCGCCGCCTGGCTGCAACCCTGCCGCATGGACTCACGCATCTGCCGTGACCTGGCGGCCCTGCTGCGTCAAGTGGCTATCGCTGATCTAACCGACGTGGCCACCCGCCTACCCCGGTTCACCAAGCCGGTCACGTTGGTGTGGGGCCAACAGGATCGCTGCTTCACCCCTGCCCTGGGCCGGCGCTTGGCCGGTTTGTTCAGCAACGGAAAGCTGATCGAGGTGCCCGACGCGAAAACCTTTGTCTCCCTTGATAACCCGGAAGCAGTCATTGACGCGATCGCGGCAATCGCCGCGTAGTAACCCGGTTCCAGGCGTCA
>JAFAQO010000668.1 GCA_019246375.1 Mycobacterium sp.
GTCGACGTCGCACCACTGATCGCCGACGCCCCATCCCGATGTTTCAGTCGCGGTGAATTCGCCGCGTACCAGGTGGCCGTCGGCGGCCAGCCGGCCGAGCACGTCCGCGGTCACCCGCAGCCCCAGCCCGAATCGTGCGGCGGCCGCGGCGGTGGTGAACGGCGCATGCGTGCGCACATACCGGCCGAGCAGCTCACCCAGCGGATCGGCGACCGCCTCGGTGAAGCTGTCCGGAACACCGACCGGCACGGCAACCCCGATGCCGTCGCGCAGGCGGCCGATGTCCTCGACGGCCACCCACCAGCTCTGCCCGGCGAACGTCACGGTGAGCGCGCGTTTGGCGGCGAGCAGGCCGTCCAGCCAGCCGCCGACATCGGCACCGCCCGCTCGCGCAGCCACCTCCTCCTCGGTCAGCGGGCCCAGTAGCCGCAGCAGATCGGCGACCGCTTCGGCGTCGCGGGCCACCCGGTCGGCCGACAGGTGCTGCAACTGTCGGCCGGTCGCCGCGACGACTTCCGGGTCGAGCAGCTCGCGCAGCTCGACCCGGCCGAGCAGCTGGGCCAGCAGCGTGGCGTCCAGCGACAGCGCCGCGGCGCGACGCTCGGCCAGCGGGCTGTCGCCTTCGTACATGAACGCCCCGACATAACCGAACAGCAGCGACGCCGCAAACGGGGACGGCGTCGCGGTCTCGATCTCCACGACCCGCACTCGGCGCGCAGCGATGTCGGCCATCAGCGTGGCCAACGTGGGGACGTCGTAGACATCCTGCAGGCATTCGCGAACCGTTTCCAGCACGATCGGAAAGTCGGGATATTCGCGGGCGACGTCGAGCAACTGGGCGGCCCGCTGGCGTTGGTGCCACAGCGGCGAGCGGCGGCCCGGGTGGCGCCGGGGCAGCAACAGCGCCCGCGCCGCGCATTCCCGGAATCGCGACGCGAACAGCGCCGAACCACCCACCTCGGCGGTGACGATCGGGTCGATCTCGTCGGCGTCGAACACGAACAGTGCCGCGCCCGGCGGGCCTTCCCCCGAATCGGGGACGGTGTCGGGTAACCGCACCACGATTCCGTCGTCGGAGGCGGTCGGTTTCTCGTCGATGCCGTAGCGTTCCCGCAGCCGCCGGCCCACCGCCAACGCGAGCGGCCCGTTCACCCGCAGCCCATACGGCGAATGCAAGATCACCCGCCAATCCCCCAGCTCGTCGCGGAACCGCTCGACCAGCAGTGTGGTGTCGGTGGGCACCGCTGCGGTGGCCGCCTGCTGGTCGTCGAGCAGCCGCCACAAGTTGTCGGTGGCATATTCGTCGAAACCCAGGTCGGCGCAACGTTTGCCGAATGCGCCGCGGTCGAGGCCGGCCAGTTCGCCGGTGAACGCGCCGACCGCCCGGCCCAGCTCGGCTGGGCGCCCGACGTCGTCGCCGCGCCAGAACGGCAACCGGGCCGGCTGCCCCGGCGCCGGGATCACCAGCACCCGGTCGTGGGTGATCTCGGTGATCCGCCAGCTCGTCGCGCCCAGTGAGATGACGTCACCCGGGCGGGATTCGTAGACCATCTCCTCGTCGAGTTCGCCGACCCGCGAGGGCTTGAGGGAGTCGGTCGCCAGATACACCGCGAACAGGCCGCGATCGGGGATCGCGCCGCCGGAGGTGACCGCCAGCCGTTGCGCCCCGGGCCGGGCCGTCAGGGTGCCGGTACCGCGGTCGTAGACCAGCCGTGGTCGCAACTCGGCGAACTTGGTCGACGGGTACTTGCCGCTCAGCAGGTCCAGGGTGGCCTCAAAGGCACTGCGCGGCAACGTGGCAAACGGGGCACTGCGCCGCACGGTGTCGAACCAGCGATCGGCATCCAGTGGTTCCAATGCGGCGGCCGCCACCGTGTGCTGGGCCAGAATGTCCAGCGGATTGGTGGGCACCCGCGTCGTTTCGATCTGACCGGCCACGATGCGCTGCACGGCCACCGCGCAGCCGATCAGGTCGGTCCGGTGCTTGGGGAATAACACTCCTCGGGACGTCTCGCCGACCTGATGGCCGGCGCGGCCGATGCGCTGCAGGCCGCTGGCCACCGACGGCGGCGCCTCCACCTGGATCACCAGATCGACCGCGCCCATGTCGATGCCGAGCTCCAGGCTGGACGTCGCGACCACGGCCCTGAGCCGTCCGCTTTTGAGGTCATCCTCGACCGCGGCGCGCTGCTCCTTGCTGACCGAGCCGTGATGCGCCCGGGCGAGCAGCGGCTCCGCGCCGTAGGTCTGGCCGCTGCCCATCAGCTGCGCGGGTGCGCCGCCGCCAACCTCAGGGTTGCCGGCGGCCGCGAGCTCGATGCCGGATCGCTCGGCGTGAATCTCGTTGAGCCGCGATGTCAGCCGCTCGGCCAGCCGTCGCGAATTGGCGAACACGATCGACGAGTTGTGCGACTCGATCAGGTCGGCGATGCGGGCTTCGACGTCAGGCCAGATGGTGTTGGCCTCGAGGTTGGCCATGTCGGGCACCGGCACCTGCACGGTCAGCGCGAAGGTTTTGTCTGAGGCGGGGGCCACGATCGTTGTCGGTGACCGCCCGGACAGGAACCGCGCCACTTCCTCGGGCGGGCGGACGGTGGCCGACAACCCGATCCGCTGTGCCGGCCGTTGCAGCAGGTCGTCGAGTCGTTCCAGCGACAACGCCAGATGGGCGCCCCGTTTGGTGCCCGCGACGGCGTGCACCTCGTCGACGATCACGGTCTGCACGCCGGTCAAGGTTTCGCGCGCCGCCGAGGTCAGCATCAAAAACAGGGACTCCGGCGTGGTGATGAGCACGTCGGGAGGCTTGACGATCAGCTCTCGGCGACGTGCCGGCGGGGTGTCGCCCGAGCGGACGCCGACGCTGATCGCAGGAGCGAGCAGACCCTGCCGCTCGGTGAGCCGGGCGATCCCGGCCAGCGGCGTGCGCAGGTTGCGTTCGACGTCGACGGCCAACGCTTTCAGCGGCGACACGTACAGCACCCGCGTGCCCGCGCCGTGACGGTCGGCCAAGCTGTCGATCGCCCAGAGGAACGCGGCCAGCGTCTTGCCGGAACCGGTGGGCGCAATGACCAGCGTGTTATGGCCGTCGGCGATGGCGGACCAGGCGCCGGCCTGGGCGGCGGTGGGCGCGGCGAAGGTACCGGTAAACCAGTCGCGGGTGACCGCGCTGAACCGGCCCAATGGATCAGGACACGGCGCGTCAGCGCGCGTATTGCTCACCTAGCTATCGTGCCAACCCACACCGACATCAGCAGCCGGTGAGGTCAAGGCCGGTTAGCGGCTATCGCGTCGGTCAGTTCGACCGGAATGCCGGGCAGCCGGCAGACCGCGTCCATCAGGGCGTGTGCGCAGGCGTCGGCGAGCATCTCCGCGTCGGTGGACGGGTCCATGATTCGCTGCCGGCACAACTCGAACGTGAAGGCCAGCCAGCCGTTCACGATCACCCGCAGGTATCGCTCGACGTCCGAATCAAGCTTGGTGTCCGGTCCCTCGATATCGGCGATCCGGCTCATGATGTGCTCGAGCTGGTGGTTCTTGGCCTCGTCGTCGATGCCCAGGAGAACGGGGTCTGATCGGCCGATGCCGACGTACGCCGCCCACGCGGAGTGCGGATACTGCCTTTGGTACTCCATGTAGGCGAGCACGCCGGTCCGCACCTCGTCGAACAGCGTCTGACCCGGCAGCGGCAGGTGGTCGGTCGCCTCGATGAGGCGGTCAGCCTGTTCCTTGACGACAGCGGCGAAGAACGCTCGCTTGTCGGGGAAGTAGTGATACATCAGGGCGCGGGAGACACCGGCGCGCTCAGCGATCTCGTCAATGCGAACGTCATCGTAGGGCCGCTTGCCGAATACCTCGGCGCCCAGCGCCAGCAATTCGGAGCGCCGATCGTCGGGGGATAACCGCCGCCTAGTCGCTGGCATGCCCCAGATAGTACTGGTAGCGTCTGCCGACCTAATCGCCGAAGCTCACACCCTGAGCCAGCGGCAACTCCGAGGAGTAATTGACGGTGTTGGTCGCGCGGCGCATATACGCCTTCCATGCGTCCGAACCGGACTCCCGTCCGCCGCCTGTCTGCTTCTCGCCGCCGAAAGCCCCGCCGATTTCAGCACCGGACGTGCCGATGTTGACGTTGGCGATCCCGCAGTCGGACCCGTCGATGAAGCGTTCCGCCTCCCGCATGTCGGTGGTGAAGATTGCCGAGGAAAGACCCTGCGGGACCGCATTGTTGAGAGCTATAGCGTCGTCGAAGTCGTCGTAAGTCAGCACGTAGAGGATCGGTGCGAAAGTCTCCGTGTGAACGATGGTCGTCTGCGACGGCATCCGCACGATCGCGGGCGCAAGGTAGTAGGCACTGTGGTGGTCAACGTGGTGGCGTTCACCGCCGATGACCTCGCCGCCATCGGCCCGGGCCTGTTCCAGCGCTCCGACCATGTCGCGGTAGGCGGTCTCATGGATCAGCGGACCCACCAGTGTGCCCTCGGCGGATGGGTCGCCGACGGGCAGTTGCCGGTAGGCCGAGACGACGCGCTGCACCACGTCGTCGGCTACCGAGCGATGCACGATCAACCGGCGCAGGCTGGTGCAGCGTTGACCGGCGGTGCCGGCGGCGGCGAACACTATCGCGCGCACCGCGAGATCCAGATCGGCCGATGGTGTCACCACGGCGGCGTTGTTGCCGCCCAGTTCCAGTAGCGCGCGGCCGAACCGCCGGGCGATCCGGGGCCCGACCTGCCGGCCCATCCGCACCGAGCCGGTCGCGGACACCAGCGCAACCCGCTCGTCGTCGACCAGCTGCTCACCGAGCTCGCGGCCACCCAGCAGGAGGCCGCTCACAGCGGGTGGTGCGCCGACATCCCCGGCGGCCCGCGCGATCAGCGCCTGGCAGGCCAGCGCGGTCAACGGCGTCAGCTCCGACGGCTTCCATACCACGGTGTCGCCGCAGACCAATGCCACGGCGGCGTTCCAGGCCCATACCGCGACCGGAAAGTTGAAGGCGGTGATCACACCTACCACACCGAGCGGATGCCAGGTCTCCATCAGCCGATGGCCGCGCCGCTCGGAGGCGATGGTGCGACCGTATAGCTGGCGCGACAGTCCGACGGCGAACTGGCAGACGTCGATCATCTCCTGCACCTCGCCCAGCGCTTCGGAGGTGATCTTGCCCGCCTCGATCGTCACCAGGGTGGCGAGGTCTTGCTTGTGGTCGGTGAGCAGCTCGCCCAGCCGGCCCACTAATGCGCCGCGTACCGGAGCGGGGGTGGTGCGCCATCCTGAAAACGCTTGGGCAGCATCGGCGATCTCGCAATCAACTTGTTGAGGCGTGGTCTGCGCGACGGCGAACAGGACGTCGCCGGTGATCGGTGTGCTCGCCGGCAGGCCATGCTCACCCGGCGCACCGAGCGCGATATCGGCACCGATCGCGTCCAGGGCCCGCAGTGCCCGGATGCGCAGCTCATCGACAGTGGGCAGGCGAGTGGTTCTCGTCGCGGTCACGCGAGTGCCTCCTTGCAGAGCGATTCGTACAGTGCGTACGGGTCGTGGATGTGGCGGCCGATCTGCCCGGCCATCCAGTCGACGCTGTAGCCCGAGTCGTCGGCGACGTCAGTCGCCTCGGTGTCGCGATCGAGGTTGGACCGGAAGATGCTGGCCGCCGAGGCGGGCAGGAAGTCCTCGTAGACAACCGGTTTGGACGGATTGCCGCCGCGGTAGTAGGCCAGCCCCTGCGCGGCCATCTCGTCGTCGGTCGGTGGGAAGTACTGAGCCCACACCTTGGCCGGGTCAGGGGCGGCCATCGCGGCGTCGTAACGTTCCCGGCCTTTTGGCGTCAGCGCCACACCGCGTGCCTCGACTTCCCCGAAGCGGACCCGCAGCGTCCCGTTGGTCACCGTTCCGTCGTCGCCGCGGAACCGGCGTGGTTCGGCGAGTGCGCGAAACGACGTCTGGCGCAATAGCACCTCGGGCCCCTCCCAGCGCGGCGGTCCCTGAATGGTGTCGATCATCGTGATGCCGCGCGCAGTCATCCGGCGGTACAGCTCGTCGATGTCGAGCACCCGCGGTGTCAGATGGTTGATGTGGGTGGAGCTGACTCCGGCGATGTCGGCGGCCACCGCGGATACCCGCGACAGCTCCGCATACCAGGACTTCTCGATCGGTTCACGTGACAGCGCGAACGCTGACACCGCCTGTCCGACAAAGTCATCGGCCTCCTCCGCGTCGCACCCACCCTCGGCCGCGATCACCCGGGCCCGGGTGATCAACGCCGGATCGAATAATTGGCGGCGCCCAAGGAATGTCTGCACGCGAGCTCGTAGCTCGGCGTCGAAAAACCGGGAATCCCTGATCGCCAGCATCGAGGTGAAAACCCGAAACGGGTTGCGTGCCAGCTCCTGCTCGTCGGTGGGCCGAAACGCGGTGGACACCACCGGAACCGGTGAAGCGGTGTCGCGCAGGTCGTAATAGCCGACCGGGGCCATGCCGAACGCCGAGAACAGGTCGGCGACGGCGGCAAGCTCGGCCGGTGTGCCGACCCGGATCGCGCCGTGCCGCTCGGCCGTGACCCGGGAGAGCGAGCCCAGCCGTTCGGCGCCCGGACGCCGCGTGGCGCAATCGCGATTGACCGCCGCGCTGACCTCGACCAGCGTCGTGTAGGCCGGCACCTCGCTGCCGTACATCGCGGATAGGCCGGCGGCGAATCGCTCCCGCAGCTGCGAGGTCGCCAGGCGACGATGCGGGCGGCGCTGGCGCCCGCTGAGGAGCCTGGCCATCGGCACCGGCAACTTTTTCGCGCGGCTCAACGGCGGCTACCGCTGCGATAGTCTCCGGCCATGACTGGCGCGCTCGACGACATCGACCGGATCTTGGTGCGTGAGCTGGTCGCCGACGGCCGTGCGACGCTGTCGGAGTTGGCCACGAGCACCGGCCTATCGGTCTCGGCGGTCCAGTCGCGGGTGCGCAGGCTGGAATCTCGCGGCGTCGTGACCGGATACTCGGCGCGGATCAACCCCGAGGCGGTCGGACAACTGTTGTCGGCGTTCGTGGCCATCACCCCTCTTGATCTCTCTCAACCCGATGATGCGCCGGCCCGCCTGCAACACATCGAGGCGATCGAGTCCTGTCATTCTGTGGCCGGTGAGGAGAGCTACATCCTGCTGGTACGCGTCGAGTCGCCGCGAGCGCTGGAAGATCTGTTGCAACGCATCCGGACAACCGCCAACGTCCGGACCCGCAGCACGATTATTTTGCAAACATTTTACGACGATCGACAGTTCTTACCGTAACAACTACGGGCGAAGCGTCAAGATACCGTAAAGATTAATGATACCGTAGTGCCGTGACTCGGGTATTGGCACCCATCGATCGGCGACTGGAACCCGACCAGGTCCACGAGGTACTGGCGGGCAGGATTCTGGCTGACGGTTTCGATCTGGTGCTTGACTTGAATCGCTCGACCGGTTCGTACCTGGTCGATGCCCGTGGTGGTCGGCGCTACCTCGACATGTTCACGTTCTTCGCCTCATCGGCATTGGGCATGAACCACCCGGCATTGGCCTTCGACGACGAGTTCCGTGAAGGACTCACCGACGCCGCTGTCAACAAACCCAGCAACTCCGACGTGTATTCGGTGCCGATGGCGCGATTCGTCGAGACCTTCGCCCGGGTGCTGGGCGATCCAGGGCTGCCGCATCTGTTCTTCGTCGACGGGGGTGCCCTTGCGGTGGAGAATGCGCTCAAGGTCGCGTTCGACTGGAAGAGCCGGCACAACGAGGCACGCGGCATCGACCCAGAGCTGGGCACCCGAGTGCTGCATTTGCGGGGGGCGTTTCACGGCCGCAGCGGCTATACCCTGTCGCTGACCAACAGCAATCCGGTCAGCGTTGCTCGCTTCCCCAAGTTTGACTGGCCACGCATCGACGCGCCTTATATCCGTCCCGGTGCCGATATCGCCGCGCTGGAAGTCGAGTCGCTGCGGCAGGCCCGCGCAGCGTTCGAAACCCACCCGCACGACATCGCTTGCTTCGTCGCCGAACCTATCCAGGGCGAGGGCGGCGACCGGCACTTCAGGCCCGAGTTTTTCGTCGCGATGCGTGCGCTCTGCGACGAATACGACGCGCTGCTGATCTTCGACGAGGTACAGACCGGCTGCGGGCTGACCGGAACCGCGTGGGCCTATCAGCAGCTAGGGGTCGCGCCAGACGTCGTGGCGTTCGGTAAGAAGACGCAGGTGTGCGGGGTGATGGCCGGGCGGCGGGTCGACGAAATCGCTGACAACGTGTTCACGGTCGCTTCCCGGCTCAACTCGACGTGGGGCGGCAACCTCACCGATATGGTGCGTGCGCGCCGAATCCTGGAGGTCATCGAAACCGACGAGCTATTCGAGAACGCCGCCGCGCAAGGCTGCTATCTGCGCGCGCAGCTGGATGAACTCGCCGACGACTTCCCGGCCGTGATGCTCGACGTTCGTGGCCGCGGGTTGATGTGTGCGTTCAGTCTGCCGACGACCGCCCACCGCGATGAGTTGATCCGCCAATTGTGGCAACGGGGGGTGATCGTGCTGCCCAGCGGCCGCGACTCGGTACGTTTTCGGCCGGCGCTGACCGTTTCGGCCGCGGAAATCGACGAGGCGGTAGCCGCAGTCCGCGGCGCGTTGAGCACGACCGGCTAGCCGCTGTTCGGTCAGCACCGGGTTGCGGCGCGGATTCGGTGCCTTCGACCGTCGGAATGGCCGTCGCCGGTGGTGACTCGCAGGCGATGCGCCAATCGCTCATAGTTGTCCTGCGACCTGAGGATGCCGGACGGCACAGCCGGCGTCACGTCGAGATAACAGCCGTGGATGCCTAACGGCGTTCCGGATGTGTCGTAAAACGGCGAGCCGACCATGACCACATCATGCACCCGAGAGTGTGCGTCGACGATGCGGTGACGCGAGCTGAACGTTGCGGGTGTGCGATGCACGTCGTCCAAGGCGGCGGCCATGTGTCTCACGTCGCCCCGATGAATATGTGACAGCACCAACGCGGTGCGCGGCGCCACCGTTCCTGGCCGGTAGCCGTGCATCCGCTCGACCTGCGGTGACCATACCCATTGGCCGTCGTCAAAGTACGACCTGAACCAGCCCAACTGCTGGGGCCATCGGCTGGCCAGCGGCTGATCTAACGAATCGGCCTGGCCGTCGACGCGGCCTTCCACGAGAAGGCGGTTATCCGCTCCATCCATTTAGGACCCCTAAGTTCGGTACATGGCCGCTACGTCCAACAAACGGGACTCAAGTGTGATTAGTGGACGCGGCGGAAATCGCGTTGACCGGCCCGCGGCGGCTTAGCGGGCGGTTGTTGTATACCCGATCCTTGATCGGGTCACCCCTCACGACTCGATCAGACATTCAACATCAAGCTAGTAGCCGGTCGGCGGCTTCGCATCCAACACGCCGCCGGGAAAACAA
>JAFAQO010000695.1 GCA_019246375.1 Mycobacterium sp.
CCCTGACGCTGCAGGTTGACGAACTCGATGTCGAGATCACGGGTGACCACCATGGTCTCGTAGAGCCAGCACAGCGTTTCCAGTGGAAGATCGCGGCTGTAGCGGTCCTCGGCGGTCGGTGCGCCATCCGGGCCGACGAGTTGCACCGGCTCAAGGTCGACAGTCATCGGTATCTGAGAAGTCTCAGCCATGCCGCCTCCTTCCCGCGGCCGCCGGTGAATGCCGTCCCTCCCGAAGCACCATCAACCAACCACGCAGCGCGTGTGCGGCGGGCCAGAGCAAACTCGAAGACTCCGGACTGCTACGAGCCAGAGTCAGCCGCCAACTGCACGATCCGCTCGGCTCGCCGTAACACTGGCGCGTCCACCATTATGCCCTCAAATGCGAAGACGCCGCGTTCATCGACCGCCGCGGCGAGGACGTGTCGCGCCCACTGCACCTGGGCCGGCGACGGCGCATAACCGGCCCGGATCACCGCCAGCTGGCTGGGGTGGATAGCAACCTTCGCGTCGAAGCCGACGGCGACCGCGTCGTCGACCTCGCTGCGCAGCCCATCGAGATCCTTGATGTCGAGGTATACCGAATCGAGCGCGAGACGGCCGTGCGCCTTGGCCGCCAGCAGCGAGTTCGAGCGAACGTGGCGGGCCACCTCGCGGTAAGTCCCGTCCGGGTAGCGGTTGGCGGTGCCACCGAGAACGGCGAACAGATCCTCCGCGCCCCACATCACCGCGACCGCGTTGTCCACACGGACACTGTCGGTCACGTTGAGCGCACCCAGTGGTGATTCGACCAGCACCACCACATCCAGTGGCGCCAGCGCGCTCACCTGTTCGGGGCCTTCGCATTTGGGCAGCATTACGGTGTCGTATCGGGTGCGGGCCAACGCCTCCAGGTCACGCTGCTGATCGGTGGTGCCGAACGGGTTGACGCGGACCACGGTGCGGCCCGGATCGAGGGGAACGTCGACGACCGCACCGCGAGCGGCATTCCTATCGGCCGCCGCTACCCCGTCCTCGAGGTCGAGAATCACGACATCGGCTGCGGCAGCGGCTTTTTCGAAGCGTTCCGGACGATCGGCCGGGCAGAACAACCACGCCGGCCCGGGGTGCTGCAGCCCCATCAGCCGGCGGCCTCGGCCGGGCGCATCCGCACCAGCGTTTTGCGGGTTGCGGTGGCGACGACATCACCGTGCTGATTGCGTCCGGTATGGGCGAAGGTCACGATGCCCTCACCCGCACGGCTCTTCGACTCCCTCTTCTCGGTGATCACCGTCTCGGCGTAGAGGGTGTCGCCGTGGAATAATGGCTTGGGGAAAGCAATTTCGGAGAACCCCAGATTGGCCACGATGGTCCCCTGGGTCAGCTGCGCAACGGACAAACCGACCAGCGTCGACAGCGTGAACATCGAGTTCACCAGTCGCTGGTGAAAGGGCGGCAGCGCATCGGAAAACGCGGCGTCCAGGTGCAGCGCCTGAGTGTTCATCGTCAGCGTCGTGAAAAGCACGTTGTCTGCCTCGGTGATGGTCCGCCCGGGACGATGCAGATAACGCACGCCGATCTCGAACTCTTCGAACCACAGTCCGCGCTGGACGATTTCGCGCGTCTCACTCGCCTTCACAGGCCTACCTCTCGAGCGATCACCATCAATTGCACTTCACTGGTGCCCTCACCGATTTCCAGAATCTTGCTGTCCCGGTAGTGACGGGCTACGGAGAACTCATTCATGAATCCATAGCCGCCGTGGATCTGGGTCGCGTCACGAGCATTGTCCATTGCCGCTTCGCTGGCCACCAGCTTGGCGATCGCCGCCTGCTTTTTGAAGGGCTTGCCGGCCAGCATCAGCGCCGCGGCGTCGTAGTACGCGGTGCGGGCGGTGTGGGCGCGGGCCTCCATCCGGGCGATCGTGAACTCGATGGCTTGATACTGGCCGATCGGCTGACCGAACGCTTCACGTTCCCGCGCATACTTGACGCTTTCGTCAACGCAGCCCTGTGCGGCTCCGGTGGACAGTGCGGCGATCGCGATCCGGCCCTCGTCGAGAATGCGCAGGAAGTTCGCGTAGCCGCGGCCGCGTTCACCGAGCAGGTTCTCCTCGGGCACCCGCACGTCGTCGAAGGTCAGCGGATGGGTATCCGAAGCGCGCCAGCCGACCTTGTCGTAGGCCGGTTCGACGGTGAAACCCGGTGTGGGCACCGGCACCAGGATCGACGAGATCTCCTTCTTGCGGTCCAGCTCGCCGGTGATCGCCGTGACCGTGACGAGCCTCGTGATATCTGTGCCCGAGTTGGTGATGAACTGTTTGGATCCGTTGATCACCCAGTGCCCGTCGTCGAGGCGCGCCGTGGTTTTGGTGGCGCCCGCATCGCTGCCGCCGCCCGGCTCGGTCAGCCCGAACGCGCCCAACGCACGGCCGCCGGTCAACTGCGGCAACCACTCCCGCTTCTGCGCCTCGGTGCCGAACCGATAGACCGGCATGGCGCCCAGCGAGACACCGGCCTCCAGCGTGATGGCCACGCTTTGGTCGACCTTGCCCAGTTCTTCCAGGGCCAGGCACAAAGCGAAGTAGTCGCCTCCCATTCCGCCCCACTCTTCGGGGAAGGGCAGCCCGAACAGGCCCATTTCAGCCATCCCGGCGACGACTTCATACGGGAACGAGTGCGCGGCGTCGTGGCGGGCGGCGACCGGCGCCACCACGCTCTGCGCGAAGTCGCGGACGGTCTTGGCCAGTTGTTGGTAGTCGTCGGGAAGCATCCCGGTTGCCAGGAAATTAGTCACTAGCGCCGCTCCTCCTCATCGCTTCGGGCTGCATTGTCGCTGGGGCGCCTCATGGCGCGTCATCCTCTGTTGTTGCGTTGGGGTGGGCACTGATTCGTGCCAACGGCTGGCCCACCTTGACCTGGTCGCCGGCGGCGACGAGAAGTTCGACCGCCCCGGCGACGGGTGCCGCCAGCGTGTGCTCCATCTTCATGGCTTCGACCGTGATGACGACGGTTCCGGCATCAACGTGTGCGCCGTCGTCGACACCCACCGAGACAACGGTTCCGGGCATCGGGCTGGTCAACTCGGCGTCACCGCTGTGCTCGTCGTCCGGGCGCACCGGCGCCTCCCGCACCTCTTCGAGCACCACAGTACGGCCGTTGCCGGCCAACCAGATTCGTCTTTCGTCTGCGGCGACGGTGTACTCCGTGCGCAGGCCGTCCAGTGTCACCGTCAATCGCCGACCGACAAGAGTGGCCTGCAGCGTGCGAGATTCGCCGTCCTCGATGTACACGGCGGCCGCTGCGGGCGTGCCGGTGATATAGACGTGGTCGGTGCGCGCACCGGTCCGTAGCCGAATGCTCACCGGCGCTGGGAACCCGATCCGCCACCCGGACGGCAGCTCCCACAGATCGGCGCGCCGCGCAGGCCAGAGTCGCAACCAAC
>JAFAQO010000255.1 GCA_019246375.1 Mycobacterium sp.
GCGGAGAGCCGGTTGCGCTGTCGGACCTGCAGCCTGGCGACGTGCTGACCTTCTACTCCGACGCGTCTCACGCCGGCATCTACATCGGTGACGGCTTGATGGTCCATTCCTCCACCTACGGTCAGCCGGTGCGCGTCGTGCCGATGACCTCGTCTGGTCCGATCTACAACGCCCGCCGCTACTAAGGAGGAACGCCACCGTCAGCGCCGATGGCTGCCGGCGGTGCTGACGGCCGCCCTTGCCGCTGAATTGATCGCCGCCGCGGCCGTGCTGATCGGTCCGCCGGCGCAACCGGTCCGTTCGGCTGCACCCACGGCCGGGAGCGCTAGCACTACGCCGACGCTGGTCGTCGCTGCCGGTCGCACCGTTCGATTGACCGGTGGCTCCGGTAGCGGGCCCCTGCTGGCCCGAGTGGCGGCGGACATCGGCCCGGCTATCGAGGCGGTGACGGCCTTCTGGGGAGTCGACTGGCCCCGCGACATCGCGGTGGTGGCCACCGATTCGGACAGCCAGTTTCGCGCCGACGCCGGCGGTGGCACGGCTGCGCAGTGGGCCGATATCGCGGCGATAGCCGTCGCCGCTCGCGTGGATCCGGCCCGCCGGGTCGCAGTGGGCCAGCGGATCGTATTCGCGCCAGGGGCAGTTGCGATGAGCGAGCGCGCACTGCGAATAGTGTTGAGCCACGAGCTTTTTCATTACGCAGCCCGTGTCGACACCGCGCTGGACGCCCCCCGCTGGCTGACCGAAGGTGTTGCTGACTTCGTCGCCCGGCCG
This sequence comes from Mycobacterium sp., assembly GCA_019246375.1. Taxonomy (GTDB): domain Bacteria; phylum Actinomycetota; class Actinomycetes; order Mycobacteriales; family Mycobacteriaceae; genus Mycobacterium. The sequence continues at coordinate 775 of JAFAQO010000255.1, forward strand.
CAGACGACCCCGCCCGAAGTCACGGCGCTGCCAACGGCATTGCCGTCGGACACCGACCTGGATGCGCCCGGGCCGGAGCGTTCACTGGCCTACGACAGGGCATGGTGGTTCGCGCGCTTCGTCGCCGATACTTACCAGACCGCGACGTTACGTCAGCTGTACCGGGCCGCCTGCGGTGTCGGGCATACCGATATGTCCACCGCCGTCCACGACGTGCTCGGCACCGACATACCCGGCCTGCTCGCACGCTGGCAGCACTGGCTTAGCCGTTAGCCTGGGCCGGTGTCCCGGGTCCTGCTGGTAACCAACGACTTTCCTCCTCGGCCCGGCGGCATCCAGTCTTACCTGGGGCAGCTCGTCGACCGCCTGGTCCTCAGGGGATCGCACGCGGTGACGGTGTACGCGCCGCGATGGAAGGGTGCCGAGGCTTTCGATGCTCAGGCGGCCGGTTATCAGGTGGTGCGTCACCCCGGAACGCTGATGCTGCCCGGCCCGTCGGTTGACGCCCGGATGCGGCGACTGATCGCCGAACACGGCATCGACACCGTCTGGTTCGGAGCAGCCGCACCGCTGGGGTTGCTGGCGCACCGCGCCCGGCAGGCCGGCGCGACCCGAGTACTGGCCAGCACGCACGGCCACGAAGTTGGCTGGTCGATGATTCCGGTAGCGCGGTCGGTGCTGCGTCGTATCGGCGCGGGCACCGACGTCGTGACCTTCGTCAGTCGCTATGCCCGGGCCCGGATCGCGTCGGCGTTCGGGCCCGCGGCCGCACTGGAACACTTGCCACCGGGCGTAGACGCCAACCGGTTCCACCCCGACCCGGCCAGCCGGGCCGAGCTGCGCGCCCGCTACCGGCTGGGCCAGCGGCCCGTGGTGGTGTGTGTGTCCAGGCTGGTGCCGCGCAAAGGTCAGGACATGCTGATCCGGGCGCTGCCGTCGATTCGGCGGCGGGTTGACGGCGCCACGCTGGTTATCGTGGGCGGCGGCCCCTACCTGTCGGCACTGCGCCGACTGGCCCAGCGTTGCGGGGTAGCCGACCACGTGACGTTCACCGGGGGGGTGCCGCCCACCGAGCTACCCGCCCACTACGCGCTGGCGGATGTGTTTGCGATGCCGTGCCGTACCCGCGGCGGCGGGCTCGATGTCGAGGGGCTGGGGATCGTATTCCTGGAGGCCTCGGCCACCGGAGTACCAGTGGTCGCCGGGCGCTCGGGAGGAGCCCCGGAAACGGTGCAGCACAACAAAACCGGGCTCGTAGTCGATGGTCGCTTGGTGGATCAGATTGCCGGCGCGGTCACCGGACTGCTGGCCGATCCCGACCGCGCCGCGAGGATGGGTGCCGCCGGGCGGAACTGGATCACATCCCGCTGGCAGTGGGACACGCTTGCCGAGCGGCTGTCCGAGCTGCTGCGCGCCTAGCTCGTGGTGTAGATCGCCTCAATATCGGGGGCGAACTTCTCGGCCACCACCTTGCGCTTTACTTTCATCGTCGGGGTCAGCTCACCGGTGTCCTCGGTGAAGTCCACCGGCAGGATGCGGAACTTACGGATCGACTCGGCGTGGGAGACCGCCAGGTTAGCCTGTTTGACCGCCGCATCCACCTCGGCGACCAAGTCCGGGTCGGTGACAAGATCACCCACCGACGCGCCGGCGGGCTTACTGTTGCGCTGTTTCCAGCCCTCGAACGCTTCGGGGTCGATGGTTATCATCGCCCCGATGAACGGTTTGGCGTCCCCGACGACCATCGCCTGGCTGATCAGCGGGTGCGCCCGCAGTTGATCTTCGAGCAGTGCTGGAGCGACGTTTTTGCCACCGGCGGTGACAATGATTTCCTTCTTGCGGCCAGTGATGGTCAAGAAGCCGTCGTCGTCGATGGCACCGAGGTCGCCGGTCTTGAACCAGCCGTTGGTGAACGCCTCGGCGGTGGCCTGCTCGTTCCGCCAGTACTCAGTGAACACCACTCCGCCCCGGACCAACAGCTCGCCGTCGTCGGCGATACGCATACTGTTGCCGGGCAGTAGCTTTCCGACCGTGCCGATCTTGAGGTCGCCGACTCGGTTGACCGTTATCGCCGCGCTGCTCTCGGTCAGCCCGTAACCCTCGTAGATGCTCAGGCCGACACCGCGGTAGAAGTGGCCAAGCCGGGCGCCCAGGGGGCCGCCGCCCGAGATCGAGGCGCGGCAGTCGCCGCCAAGCGCCGCGCGCAATTTGCCGTAAACCAGCCGATCGAACACCGCATGCTTGGCGCGCAGCAGCAGCCCCGGCCCGCCTCCGTCGATGGCCTCACTCCAGTCGACCGCGGTCTGGGCTGCTATCGCGAAGATCCTGCCCTTACCTTCATCGGTGGCGTTTTGGGCCGCGGTGTTGTACACCTTCTCGAACACCCGCGGCACCGACACCACGATCGTGGGCTTGAACACCGCAAACATTGGCACCAAGTTCTTGATGTCACTGGTGAAGCCGACGGTGACCTTGTTCACGAACGCCGCCATGGTGATCGCCCTGGCCAGTACGTGGGCCAGCGGCAAGAAAATTAGCAGCCGCTCGCCTTTGGCGAGCAGGGTAGGAAGTACTTCTTTGGCGCCGCGAGCCTCATAGAGCAGGTTCGAGTGGGTGAGTTGGCAGCCCTTCGGTCGACCGGTGGTTCCCGAGGTGTAGATCAACGTCGCCGGTTCAGCGCTGCGCAGCCCCTTGACCCGCGCTGTCAGCTCGGCCGGCTCCACGGAGGCACCCTCCTCGGCGAGCTGGTCGAGTGCCTTGCGGCCCGAACCGTCGATGTGCAGCACTCGGCGCAGCGCGGGCAACTGGCCGGTGAGCTCGGCGACCAGCGTGGCGTGCTCATCGGTTTCCGCGAACAGCAGCACCGCCTCGGAGTCCTGCAGCACCCAGCGCACCTGCTCGGCCGACGACGTCTCGTAGATCGGCACGGTGACCGCGCCGACCGACAGAATGGCGAAGTCGAGGATCGCCCACTCGTAGCGGGTGGCCGACAGGATCGCGACCCGGTCGCCGGCCTGAATCCCCATCGCGATCAAGCCGAGTGCCGCGGACCGGATCTGGGTGGCCGCGGCGGCGCACGTGACGTCGGTCCATACGCCGTCGACCAGCCGTTGGAAGATCACAAAGTCGGGATCGTCGCGCTCATGCTCGAAGACCCCGGTGATGATGCTGTCCTGCTCGCCGACGACGAAGGGGGCGGGAACACTGAACTCGCGCACGTGTGACCTCGCTTGACGTCCGGGTGAGTCGACCAGCCGCCGACCAGCCTAGTCACGCAGTCAGCGCCGTCGGCGACGATGCAGGCCGGGACGCCCGGCCAGGTCGCGGTGTGTGAGCGAACGGGGTATGTGAGGCTGGAGCAATGAACAGCATCCAGGTTGCCGACGAGACATTCGTCGCCGCCGACCCCGCGCAGGTCGGCAAGGCTGTTGCGGACCG
>JAFAQO010000272.1 GCA_019246375.1 Mycobacterium sp.
CGGCGGAGCGTCAGGTGGCCCGGGCGGCGGAGCTTCAGGCGGCCCGGGCGCGTCCGCCGGTGCGGCGACCGCTGCCGGATCACCCGGGGGGGGTGGGTCGTCTGGGTCGGCCAGCGCTGGACCAGTCCCCAGCACCAGCACTGCGGCTAGCCCAGTCGTACTCAGAGCACCGAGCAGCGTACGCCTGGTCGATCGCGACATATGCATACCTCCAGTCAAAGTCTCCGCCCAGTGTGGCATAGCGCTGCAAGCAGAAATTGCTCCCACAGCCGCCGGGCACCGGATAACGATCCGTATTTGCGTGGCTGAACTGCTGAGTTAATCCGCGGCGCCGCCGCGAATGTTACGGCTCATTCGATCATCGCGGGGACATCGAATATGTGCCGGCTGGTGGTCATACCGGCCAATGCAGCACCGAGCAGCACTGTCGAGGCCGCCAACATCGCCGGCACACTGCGCTCATACAGCAGTCCGCCGACCAGCGATCCAGCCATGATCCCGACCTGAAAAAGCGCGACATACAGGCCCGACGCGCCGTCCGGGTCGCCAGGTGCGGTGCGCATCGCCGCCGCTTGCATCATCGGTGACATTGCGTAAGCCATCGTGCCCCACAGCACAAAAGCACCTGCGCCGATCACCACAGTCGCCGTTGTCGGCCACCTGCCGAATGCCAGCGCGGTCAACACGGCGAATGCCGTCCACAGTCCGGCCATGCAGGTCATGACGGTGGCCTTGGGCCGGCGGTCCACCGGCCGAGCCACCAGCGGCATTGCAGCCAGGCCGGCGATGCCGTAAGCCGCGAGCAACCAGGCCACATTGGGCCCCCGCACGCCGACCACGTCACGGATGATCACCACAATGAACGTGTATGAGATGTAGTGAGCTGTGACAGCGATCAGCGTGAGCAGGCTCACAATGACCAGTTCTTTGTTGCGGTGATGGCGCGCGACGCGGCCGACGCTGATGAGCTGCTCGGGGGTGAGCGCCATCGGGGGCAGCGTGGCTCCGACGGCCACCGTCACGACTGCGGCGGCGGCGGTGATGCATGCCACCGCTAGCCGCCAGCCCCACAGCAAGCTCATCGCCGCCGTCAACGGGCTACCAATGACCACAGCCAGGCTGATGCCGACGTAGATGGCGGTGGTCGCACGTCCGGAATGGCTGGCGGGCACCAGCCGCGTGGCGATCGGGGCGACGACTGACAACATCAAGCCGTGCGTGATCGCGCAGAGCGCCCGGCTGCCGGCGAGCACCGCGAAGTTAGGCGCCATCGCGGAGATGAGCTGCGAGGCGGTCAAGCAGGCAAGCGAGACCAGCAGCGTCCTGCGCCGCGGCCAATGCGCTGTCCAGCGGACCAACGGAACCGTCGTCAGTGCCGCTACCAGCGCATACCATGCCAGCAGCGTGCCGACGACCGGGACGCTGACATGTAGGTCGCGGGCGATCGCCGGCAGCGCCCCCACCGGCAGGATTTCGGCGGTGACGTAGATGAACGCGGCCGATGCCAGCACCGCCAACTGCACTGCAATTCGCGGCGTCCAGGGTCCGGAGCGACCAGCTTGGCTTTCAACAGCGATCGGGCCGGTAGCAGCATCAAGCCACCGGCGGCGCGGTCGCGCGGCTCCTTCGGTACGCGGTGCGCCCACGGCGACTGCTCAACCGATCATCCGGCAGTGATCAGGAGCGAACAAGTCGTGCAATGGCCGCCGAGGCTTCGGCCAGCTTCGCGTCGCCGTCGTCGCCGCCCTGGGCGACCGCGCGGCTCACGCAGTGGCCGAGGTGCTCATCGAGCAAATTCAGGGCCACCGCGCGCAGTGCGCTGTTCACGGCGCTGATTTGGGTGAGCACGTCGATGCAGTACTGGTCCTCGTCGATCATCCGCGCGATCCCACGCACCTGGCCCTCGATGCGACGCAGCCGCTTCGCGTAGTTGTCTTTCTGCGACGAATAGCCGCGTGCCGATGCCATCTAGCCTCCCAGCATCTTCTTCATCTGGTCGATCTCGCCCTGCTGTGTGCTGACCATGTGCTTGGCCATCGTGACGGCGTCGGTGTTGACCCCGTTGGAAATCTCGGTGTTGGCCATGTCGATGGCACCTTGATGGTGACTGATCATCGACTGCAACCACAACTTGTCGAAATCTGCACCTTGCAATGATCCCAGCTTCGTCATGGTGGCTTGGTCAACCATGCCGGTCATGTCGGTGTCGGCGGGCCCGCGGGTGTCCACGTCGGACCTTGCGCTCCACTGCACCAGGAAGCCCTTGAGCATCTTGATCTCCGGCTGCTGGGACCCCGCGATGCCGGACGCGAGCTTGATCAAGTCGGCGTTGCCGGTACGGCTTGGCACCATGGCCGCCAGGTCGAGACCCTGCTGGTGGTGCGGAATCATGTTGGCCGCGAAGGCGACATCGGCGAGGTTGTGACTGGCCGGCTGATTGCCCGGACTGCTGGTCGCGCTGTTTTTCGTCGTGGAGCCGCCACAGGCGGACAGTAGGACAGCGGCGGCGAGCGCGGCCAGAACGGCCACGGCGCGAGCGATGCATATCGGCATACCAGCCACCATACCGAAATCGGATATACCCCAGACGGGTATAAAAAGGGATTTTGGGCGAGGATACCGCCGCGCGCATACTGGGACGATGGCCGAATCCGCTGACTCTGCTTCGACGCCGGCGTCGCCGTCCGTCGACCTGAAACCCCGCAGCCGGGACGTCACCGACGGTCTGGAGAAGGCCGCCGCCCGGGGGATGTTGCGGGCGGTAGGTATGGACGACGACGACTTCGCCAAGCCACAGATCGGGGTGGCGTCGTCGTGGAACGAGATCACCCCGTGCAACCTGTCGTTGGATCGGCTCGCCCAGGCCGCCAAGGAAGGGGTGTTCGCCGCGGGTGGCTATCCGCTGGAGTTCGGCACGATCTCGGTTTCCGACGGCATCTCGATGGGTCACGAGGGCATGCACTTCTCGCTGCCATCACGCGAGCTCATCGCCGACAGCGTCGAGACCGTGATGCAGGCCGAGCGACTAGACGGCTCGGTGCTGTTGGCCGGCTGCGACAAGTCGCTGCCCGGGATGATGATGGCCGCCGCACGGCTGGATCTGGCGGCGGTGTTCCTCTACGCGGGCTCGATCCTGCCTGGGCGGGCCAAGTTGTCTGATGGCAGCGAGCGCGAGGTCACCATCATCGACGCATTCGAGGCGGTCGGCGCGTGTGCCCGCGGCCTGATACCGCGTGACGACGTCGACGCCATCGAACGCGCCATCTGCCCCGGCGAAGGCGCGTGCGGCGGGATGTACACCGCCAACACCATGGCCTGTGCCGCCGAGGCGCTCGGGATGGCGCTCCCCGGCAGCGCGTCGCCGCCGGCGACGGACCGCCGCCGCGACGGCTTTGCGCGCCGTAGCGGTCAGGCCGTCGTCGAACTGCTGCGCCGCGGCATCACCGCGCGCGACATCCTCACCAAGGAAGCTTTCGAGAACGCGATCGCGGTAGTGATGGCATTCGGCGGCTCCACCAATGCAGTGCTGCACCTGTTGGCCATCGCCTACGAAGCCAACGTCAAGCTGTCGCTGGAAGATTTCCGTCGCATCGGCGCACAGGTGCCACACCTGGCCGACGTCAAGCCGTTCGGCCGGCATGTGATGACCGACGTCGACCGGATCGGCGGCGTGCCGGTGATCATGAAGGCGCTACTGGATGCCGGTCTGCTGCACGGTGAGTGCCTGACGGTAACCGGCCGCACCCTAGCCGAAAACCTCGCGCACATCGCACCACCGGATCCGGATGGCAAGGTGCTGCGGGCATTGGGTAACCCGATCCACCCGACCGGCGGAATCACCATCCTCGCCGGGTCGCTGGCACCGGAGGGCGCGGTGGTCAAGACTGCCGGTTTCGACTCTGATGTGTTCGAAGGCACGGCAAGGGTTTTCGACCGCGAGCGCGCGGCGTTGGATGCCCTCGAAAACGGCACGATCACCGCCGGTGACGCCGTCGTGATCCGCTACGAAGGCCCCAAAGGCGGCCCCGGGATGCGCGAGATGCTCGCCATCACCGGTGCAATCAAGGGCGCCGGCTTGGGTAAGGACGTGCTGCTGCTGACTGACGGCCGGTTCTCCGGCGGCACCACCGGACTGTGCGTGGGACACATCGCCCCCGAAGCGGTTGACGGTGGACCGATTGCGTTTCTGCGAGACGGCGACCGGGTCCGGCTCGACGTCACCAAGGCCAGCCTTGATGTGTTGGTGGCAGAGGATGAATTCGCCGCGCGGCGTGCGGGTTTCACTCCCCTGCCGCCCCGCTACACCACTGGCGTGCTGGCCAAGTACATCAAGCTGGTGGGCTCCGCTGCGGTCGGCGCAGTGTGCGGGTAACCACGCGATGGATATCGCTGATCGACTCCGGTGCGACGTTCCAGTGGCTCAGGCGGGCATGGGCGGCGGGCTGGCGGGTGCACGGTTAGCGGCTGCGGTCGCCAAGGCCGGTGGTCTTGGGACACTCGGACTGACGACTCCGAGGGGCCTGCGAGCATCCATCGATCAGGTTCGCGCCGAATCCCCCGGACGCGCCATCGCGGTGAACCTATTGGCGCCCTTCGTTCATCGCCGCCACGTCGCGGTGTGTGTCGATGCTGGCGTCGACGTCGTGGTGCTGGCCTTCGGCGGGAAACGCGGGCTCGTCGATCACCTCCGCGACGCGGGGATATTCGTTTTCATGATGGTTGGAACCGAACCCGAGGCACGCCGAGCTATCGCCTGGAACGCTGACGGGTTGATCGCTCAGGGGCGAGAGGCGGGCGGCCACCTCGTGGGAATCATGCCGGCACTCGACTTCCTGCCACAGGCGCTGGCGGTGGCGGACCGGCGTCCGGTGTTTCTGGCGGGCGGGATCGCCAGCAGCGCCGACACCCGTGCGGCACTCGATGCCGGAGCCAGCGGCGTCGTCGCCGGAACCAGGTTTTTGATGACGTACGAGGCCAATGCGCATCGCGACTACAAGCAGCGAATTGCTAGCGCCGACAAGACCATTGAAACGACGCTGTTCGGTCTGAGCTGGCCGCTCCGGCACCGCGTCGTGCCGAATGCCGCCACTCGTCGGTGGTGCCGCAGTGACGGGACCGTCAAGGCGTTGCCTGCCGCCCTCAACGCGTCGAGCAGAGCGCTCTCCGCACTGGGGTATCTTGACGCCGGGGTCTTGATGCGGCTGCAATCCCCGGGCCGCCCGCTGTTCACGCCGCTGGCACCCTTGGACGGAATGCCCGATTCCTGGGTGGACCGCGCGGCACTCTACGCCGGTGAAACCGCGCTGCGCATCAGCGAAACCATTTCGGCTGAGCAGGCCGTCAAAAGTCTCACCCCAGCCTGAATTACTTCACCAGCGCGAAGGCGAAACCGTCCCACTTCTTGGCTCCGACAGTCTGGATCACAGCGGTATCCAGCCGCGGGTGCTCACCCATTATCTTCAGCGTCTCACGGACTGCTTGATTCAAACGGTCGTCGGGCGCCGGCGCCAAGATATGGCCCTCGCGGATCACGTTGTCCACCACGATGACTGAGCCGGGATGGCTCAATCGGATAGCACAGTCGACGTACGCGGCATTGTTCTCCTTATCGGCGTCGATGAACACCAAATCGAAGGGGCCACCGGTGACGGTGGGCAGTGTGTCCAGCGCAGCGCCGACGATTATCTCCACCCGCTCACCGACACCGGCCCGCTGCAAGTTGGCCCTCGCGACCTCGGCATGCTTGGGCTCATATTCCAGCGTCACCACCCGCCCCTCCGGGCCTGCACCACGCGCCAGCCAGATGGTGCTGAAGCCGCCCAATGTGCCGATTTCAAGGATGCGGCGCGCCTCTATCGCGCCGGCCAGTAAGCACAGGAACTTGCCTTGTTGCGCCGACACCGCGATAGGGGGTAACCCGGCCGCACTGCTAGCTTCCAAGGCCTCCGCCAGCACTGGATCGTCGCCGACCATTGTGTTGTCCAAGAAGGCATCGACGTCGCGGGCGGTGAGTTCCTGGGTCATGCAGTCAACGCTAGCAGCCGGACATACCCAAGTCGGGTCTTTACCACATACCCATAGGGGGTATATAGTTCGGGCGGTAACCATCCATTAGATGACCGTTTATTGGGGGTCACGATACAGATAGGGGTGCCCGCGATGGCCGATTACGAGAAGGGGACCTTGCTGACCTGTGGCCACGAAGGCTGCGGGTGCAGAGTTCGCATTGAGGTCGAGTGCCACTGCGCCGAGTCGGGCCAGGCGTACCGGTGCACGTGCGGTGACGAACTGGTCGCTGTCAGCTAGCGTTCCGGCTGCGATGGAGCTTGGTCCGGCGCTCACCGTCCGAAGGTGCGGCCGGCCAGTTCGACATCGGCCGTAAGCTTCTGCTCCACCGCAGAAGCGCCCACCGCCACAGAGTAGGCGCCGCCATCGATCTGCCAGCGGCCGACGCTGCCGTCGTAGCGGCCAAGCAGCCGCGGATCGGCCTGGACGATCACTCGGCTGGACTCGCCGGGTTCGAGCTCGACACGCTCGAATCCCAGTAACCGCAACAGCTGCGCGCCGGGCGCCGCGGTCAGATACAGCTGCGGGATGTCAGCTCCGGCGCGGTCGCCGGTATTGACCACGGTGAAGCTGGCGGTGATGGTGTCGCCACCGGTCACCGTCAGGTCGTGGTGCTCGAAGCTCGTGTACGACAGGCCATGGCCGAATGCGAACATGGGGCTGTGTCCTTGTCTGGCGAACCACCGGTATCCGACATCGGCTCCCTCGGAGTAGCAGATTTTGGTGGCCGTTCCCCACGGGGCACCAAGGTCGGGTAACTCGGGACGCGGCGTCTGGCTCAAGTCAACCGGGAAGGTGATCGGCAGCCGGCCCGACGGATTCACTTGGCCAACAAGGATCTCTGCGATCGCCCGTCCGCCGGCCTGTCCCGGGTACCACGCCTGCACGATCGCGTTCACCGAGTCCCGCCACGGCATGGCGACCGGATTGCCAGTCTCGAGAACCACCACGGTGTTCTGGTTGGCGTTGGCGACGGCCGAGATCACCGCGTCCTGTCCCCAGGGCAGTGACAGATCCGCGCTGTCGCGTCCCTCACCTTCGACGCGGATCCCGAACACTATGACGATGTCAGCTCGCCGTGCAACGAGCACCGCCTCCGCGGGACTTATCCCGGGGTCGAATTCGATCTGCGCCCGCGGCAGGTGTTTTCGCAGCTCGCTCAGCGGGCTCGACGGCAATAAATACAGGTTGCGGCCGATGCCCGCCAATCCGGGCGCGCCGATCGGGATCACATCCGCGTAGCCGCCGGGCGGAACGACGGCGCTCGATCCACATCCCGTGGGCACACCAATCTGCGCATAGCCGCCGATGACGGCCACCCGTACAGCTGAGTCGGGCGGCAGCGGCAGCGCGCCGCGATTCTGCAGCAGCACGATGCCCTGCCGCGCGATGTCCAACGCAATAGTGTTGTGCGCAGCCGTATCCGGGGCGGGCACAGCATCGACCTGGTCAGCACCGACAACGAATACCGAGCGCAGGATACGGCGCACCATGTCCGACAGCCGCTCTTTGGTCAGCTTGCCGTCAGCGTAGGCAGCCCTGAGCCGATCGGTGAAAGCCTCTGCCTGCCAAAGCAGCACATCGATTTGTGCGCCGGATTCCTGGTCGAGGCCCTTGAGTGCGAACTCCCAACTCGGCGTCGCACCCCAGTCAGACATCACCCAGCCGCGATAGCCCCAGGCGACTTTCAGCACACCGTTGAGTAAAACATCGTTGCCACCGGCATAGTCACCATTGACTTTGTTGTACGCAGCCATGACAGCGCCTGGTTGCGACCGCTCGATGGCGATCTCAAAAGCGAGCAGGTCGGATTCGCGGTGCGCGTCGGGGTCGATGATCGCGTTGAGCCAGATGCGGTTGGTCTCGTTACAGTTCAGCGAGTAGTGCTTGATGGTCGAGATCACCCCTT
>JAFAQO010000366.1 GCA_019246375.1 Mycobacterium sp.
GCTCAAGCACCCGCCAGAATGCGGCGGGAAACCCGTACCCGGGTTCTCGACCGGTCACAACGCCGCCAGGTCGTAGAGGTGCCCGGCCATGTCAACCCCATCCGCGTCACGCCCGACGCACCGTTCTCACGCGCTGCCTGAGAAGAGTGCGCCGCCACGGTGATGGATGCGGTTCGCCGACCACCAACTCGGGCGGCATCGTGTCAGGCTTGCCGGCGCAGTACGTCGGCGATATCACTTGCGCGACAGCCTACTGGCATTTGTTTCGTTGGTGTTGCCGTTAATTGTCCAGCTCACTACCGAACGCTCACGAGGCCGAATCGAGGCGGCCCTGTCTTGACGAGCTCACCTAGTTCCATTGTTATACAACGATTTTTGGCAAGGCATCAACTTCCGTATCCGCTTAACATAATTGAGTGCGACGTGAGCCGCCGCGAACCCTGGGTGTTGAAGAGGAATTTCACCTCGTCGATCTGAAGACGAGGCGGCTGACCGCCCGGGCACCCGAGTTGCTTCGCGAACTCTCCGACGACTTTGCCGCCGAGCTGCAGACGTGCGTCGTCGAAATGACCAGCGGAGTGGTCGAGACGCTCGAGGGCCTGCGCGAGGACTTACTCCGCCACCGCCGCGTGCTGGTGGCAACCGCCACCGAACTCGGCATCGGGGTGGTCGCGGCCGGGACGATGCCGCTGGCGGTTCCTGCTGAAATGCAAATCACGCGAACCGCCCGCTACCGGCAGATGCTGGCCGACTACCAGCTATTGGCCCGTGAACAACTGATCTGCGGCACCCAGGTGCATGTCGGCGTCGCGGACCGCGACGTCGCCGTCGAGGTGGCCAACCGGGTGTCGCCGCACCTGCCGACGCTGCTGGCCCTTTCGGTTAGCTCGCCGTTTTGGGCCGACGGCGCCGACACGGGCTACTCCAGCGTGCGCACCCTGGTGTGGCAGCGTTGGCCCACCACCGGCCCGGCAGCACCGGTACGGTCCGCTGATGAATACGACAAGCTGGTCGCCGACCTGATCGCCAGCGGGGTGATCACTGACCGCGGCATGGTCTACTTCGATGTCCGCCCGTCGTACGCGGCGCCGACACTGGAGCTGCGGGTATGCGACAGCTGCCCGTCGGTGGACACGATCGTGCTGATCGCCGGGCTCTTCCGAGCCCTGGTGCAGCGTGAGATCCACGGTCTGCAGGCCGGCACGCCACCGACGGTGATCGCACCGACTGTTGGCCGGGCGGCGCTGTGGCGTGCCGCTCGCTCCGGGTTGGAAGGTACGCTCGTCGATGTCAGCCAGCCGCGTGCCCGTCCTGCCGCCGAGGTTGTCAATGAGCTGGTCTGCTCGCTGCGTCCGCAACTCGAGGAAAGCGGTGACTGGGAGATCGTTAGCGAACTTGCGCGGCAAGCCCTCGTCGCCGGCACGTCGTCGGCGCGCCAGCGTCGGGCGCTGCGCCGGCGCGGCCGGCTCACCGATGTTGTGGACCAGCTGATCGCCGAGACGGCCGAAGGCTGGCGGAGCGCCGCTGCGGCGGTGGGCGAAGATCGGACCCTGCTCTTCGGCTATCAGCCCATCAAGCCACCAGCCGAGGATGCCGACGTCGCCGACTTGTTCGCCAGCTACGACGAAGCCGTCGCCGGCGGCCTTCCCCGGCGCCGCTACAGGAAGGTGTTCGAGACCTTGGCGAGTCTCGGTGTGGCCGCATTGCGATCCCGCGAGGGCAGCATCGAGCAGGAACAGCTCGCCGAAGACATCACGTTCCGCGTCACCGGTCAACGTCGTGCCCAGCTGTTCCCGCTCGACCTGGTGCCTCGAGTGGTCGCCGCTGACGAATGGGCCCAGTTGGCAACCGGACTTCGACAGCGCGCCCGCACGCTGGACGCATTCCTGCGGGACATTTACTCCAACCAGGAAATCCTTGCCGACGGGATTATCGACGTGCATGTCCTTGACCGTGCACCCGGCTTCCGTTCGACGGGCCGCCTCGCCGGTGACGCGGTGCATGCTCACATCAGCGGAACCGATTTGGCCTGTGACGGCGACGGCCACTGGCTCGTGCTGGAAGACAACCTGCGGGTGCCGTCGGGTGTCGCATACGCAATCGTCAACCGCCGGCTGCTGCGCAAGTATCTGCCTGAGCTACAGCAGCCACAAGAGATCGCTGACGTCGACCACGTTCCCCAGATGCTGCGAGACACCCTGACCGCGGCGGCTCCGCCGCATACAACCGGCGAACCAGCCGTCGCGCTGCTGTCCACAGGCTGGAAGGATTCCGCCTGGTTCGAGCACAGGTACCTGGCGGACGAAATGGGTGTGCCGTTGGTACAGCCATCCGACCTGTCGGTGCAGGACGGCCGGCTTCTGCGTCACGTCGGCACGGGCACCCGGCCCATCGACGTTGTCTATGCCCGGATGGACGAAGACATGTTGTTGTCCTCGACCGGTTGGGACGGCGCCCCGCTGCGGCCAGGGCTGCTCGACGCGATCACCGGCGGCAGAGTGACCATCGTGAACGCACTTGGCAACGGGGTCGCCGACGACAAGGCGGTCTACGCTTACGTGCCCGCGATGATCGAGTACTACCTGGGCGAGAAACTGCTGCTGGAGCAGGCACGGACTTGGATCTGTGCCGAACGTGACCAGCGCGACTACGTGCTCTCGCGGCTATCCGAACTTGTCGTCAAGCCGATCGATGGCCTCGGCGGCAGCG
>JAFAQO010000384.1 GCA_019246375.1 Mycobacterium sp.
GGTGGTCGCGGACACCGACGGTCCCCGCCGCGTGCTGGCGACGCTCGGCGCCGTGCTGTTCTGGCCCGTTCTGCTGCTGGCGCACCTGTGCTGACGCCCGGCACGCGGATCGACATCAGCCTGGCGCACCGCCCGGTGGGACGACCGGCCCGTGACCGTCGCCGACGCGATGGACTTCTGGTCGTTCGCCGCCGGCGCCGCCAATGTCGTCATGCAACTTTCCTGGCCCGAGATTGGCTATGGGGTGGTCGAGAGCAAGGTCGAATCCGGCAGCCTGATGAAGCATCCGTGGAAGCGGGCGCGCACCACCTTCCAATACCTGGCGGTGGCGGCTCTGGGCAGCGAGGACGACCGTGCCGCCTACCGCCAGGCGGTCGATGCTGTGCATCAGCAGGTCCGGTCCGAGCCTGATAGCCCGGTGAAGTACAGCGCGTTCGACCGCGATCTGCAACTGTGGGTAGCAGCATGTCTTTTCGTCGGGCTGGAAGACACCTACCAGCTTTTGCGTGGCTCATTGACCGACGAACTCGCCGAGCACTTCTACCAGTCGGCGTTCACACTCGGCACCACGCTGCAGGTCACCGAGGACCAATGGCCCCCGACCCGGGCGGATTTTGACCGCTACTGGAACCAGGCGTGTCAGCGGGTCGTGCTGGACGACGTCGTGCGCGGCTATCTGCAGGATCTGATCGACCTCCGGATGACCACGGTGCTGCTGCGACCGTTGTCCGTCCCGCTGCTGCGGTTCCTCACGACGGGATTTTTGGCGCCGGTGTTCCGTCAGGCCCTTCGGGTCGAATGGACAGCCGGCCAGCAGCGTCGCTTCGAATACCTGTTCCTGCTGGTGGCTTTTGTCAACCGATTCCTGCCTAAGTTCATCCGGCAGGGCGGCAGTTATCTACTGCTGGCCGACGTGCGCAACCGAATTCGCCGCCATCGCAGGTTGATTTAAGAGGAGAGCTGTGAGTAATCGCCGGTCTCTTCTCATGACTGTGGCCGCCGTACTGGTCGGCGCAGGACTGCTGGCGCTCTGGTGGCCGGTCTAGCTGCACCAGTACGACCGATACGGCGTCCAGATCAGTTGCGGGAGGGGACTTGCCGCCGGCCTGTCCCAGGAGTCATTTCCGGCGGGGACGGCGGCAGCATCGTCAAGCGGTGCGCCACCGCGCTGCTCGCTCGTCGCGTCTGGGCGATCTCGCTAACCGTCGTCGATTGGCTGGTGCTTAGCGGCCTCGTGGTTTCCTGCCTTCACCACGCCCCGCACAAGAAGGAAGAAGCCGCACGCACCTGAAGTTTCGGGCGATAGTACCGAAACTATTCAGCCGAAGCTGGACAGCCCAGGCTGTCTAGTTTAGGGTGGCGACAGTGGATGGCGTCACCGAGTCAGCGGCAACGGCTGCCCGTGAGCTGCGGGTGGTGTTTAGCCGGTTGCGGCGTCGACTGAAGGGTCTGGCAACCGGTGGTGACCTGACGCCGTCGCAGACGGCGGTGCTGACCCGGCTCTGGAAGGAGGGCCCCTCGTCGGCCAGTGCGCTCGCCGCGGCCGAACAGATGCGGCCGCAGTCGATGGCCACCATTTTGGCTGCCCTTGATCAGCACGGGCTCATCCGGCGCATGCCCGACCCCGAAGACGGTCGACGCCAGGTGATCTCGGTGACTGCCGAGGGCCGGCACCGAGCCGAAAACGACCGTAAGGCGCGCACCGAGTGGCTGGCTCGCACCATGCAGGACCGGTACTCCGAGCGGGAGCGTCAGGTCATCCTCGACGCATTGTCCCTGCTCGACCGTTTGATCAAACATGATTGAAAGGATTGCAACACAGTGGAATTGGGAGTGCATTTCATCGACTTTCTTCCCGGCGACCCGGCGAAGCTGGGCCCGACGCTGGCCGCGACGGCCAGGACGGCCGAGCAAGGCGGTGCGACTATGTTCACGGTCGCGGATCACTTTTTCCAAATGGAAAACGTTGGACGCGCTGAGGATCCATTCCTGGAGGGCTACACCTCGCTGGGCTTTCTGGCCGGGCAGACCGAGCGGATCACGCTGACCATGCTCGTCAGCGGGGTGACCTATCGCTATCCCGGCGTGCTGACCAAAACAGTCAGCACGCTCGACGTGCTTTCGCAGGGCCGGTCGATGTTAGGTATCGGGGCCGCGTGGTATGAACGCGAGCACGTCGCGCTCGGCATCCCGTATCCGTCGGTGCGCGAGCGATTCGAGATGTTGGAGGAGACGCTGCAGATCTGCCGGCAGATGTGGAGCCCGGACAACGGCCGCTATGACGGCAAGCACTATCACCTCGCCGAGACGATCTGTGAGCCACAGCCGATTCGGCGTCCACCGATCCTGATCGGGGGTGCCGGCGAGAAGAAGACGCTGCGACTGGTCGCACAATACGCCGACGTGTGGAATAGCACGGTTTCGGACGTCGACGAACTTCAACACAAGATCGACGTATTGAGGAGCCATTGCGAGACGGTGGGCCGCGACCCCGGACAGATCCGCAAGACCGTCGGTCTGTTCACCGACCCGTTCGAGGACACCAGCGAATACCTGAAGACTGTCGAACGCTACGCCGAGTTGGGCGTCGACATGATCAATGCCGGCCCGTTGCCGGGTAATCCGGACCCCGTCGGCTTCGTCCGCCGGCTCGGAGACGAGCTGGTGCCGCGGCTCACCGAAATAGTGTGAGCGGCGGGTTTTTTCGGCGGGCCTGCCGCGCTGTACGGTTGTGTCGGCGTTCGGCGGCGACGCGGCCCGCGCGGTTTTCGCCGCGGGGTACCGGTGGGCGCGTTACGGTGGATCGCCATGAATGTCTTGACCGCTCCCGCGAATTTCGGTCACTCGGACTGCGAGCGCATCGTAGTCGGAGCGCTGGCTCAGCCCGTCCTGGCCGTCACCAGCCTGGCCTACGTGGCCGCCGGGATGGCCGTACTTTCCTGGGCGGTGCGGATCAGGTCGCCGCTGGCTGGGGCTGCCGGAGTTGCGCTCGTGGCGGTCGGGGCCGGCAGCTTCGCCTACCACGGGCCCCAGCCGTCATGGGCGAAGCTCGCCCACGACTGGCCCATCGTCGCCGCAGGAGCGGTGTACGCCGCCGGCCTGGCCCGGAGCGGGCGCCGGCAGCGGTGGTCGGCCTGGGCGGCACCGGCCGGGGTCTTTGCGCTGGGAATGGCCGCCTACGCCGCGGGACGCTCCGGGTCGCCGCTGTGCCGGCCCGACAGCCTGTGGCAGTACCACGGCGCCTGGCACGTCCTCTCTGCCGCTGCCGCCGGATGGGCCGCCCAGGCCATGGCGTCGGGCCCGCCGGTGAGCGTCGACCAGACCGGATAGCCCGCGGTGAAGACGGGCCGGGCAGCATCCGGCACGTTGACATTGGTAGGACATGGACTACGGGAATCGCGGCTCTGATTCGTGCCCAGGCAACTGGCACAAGCGACTTAGCAGAACCGGCGATTAGTCGGTGCGCACGGCGATTGGCGCTCGTGTCAGATCTACGCTAAGCCAACGGTTTCTTGCCGCGGGCTCTTTGCTATCGCAGCAGCGGCGGGCATCCTTGCCCTATGCATCTGATTGGCGGAGTCCGTGACCCAGCGGCAAGTTTTCCACTCACTACCGCTGTGGATGATGTAGGCGAGCGTCGGCAGGCCAACCGTGCGGTCGTAGTGAGTGCCGTCGGCCTGATGCTGACGGGGCTAATCGAATTGGCTATCGCGCTGGTGTCCGGCTCGGTGGCGCTGTTAGGTGATGCGCTGCACAACTTGTCGGACGTGTCGACCAGCGTTGTCGTGTTCGTCGGGTTTCGGGCATCACGCAAAATCGCCACCGAACGATATCCCTACGGCTACGAGCGCGCCGAAGATCTCGCCGGAATCGGTCTGGCACTGGTGATTTGGGGCAGTGCCCTGGTCGCCGGTTTTGAAAGTGTCACCAAGCTGCTCCGGCATGGCAGCACCACTCACCTGGGTTGGGGCATCGTGGCGGCGGGGGTGGGTATCGCGGGCAATCAGTTAGTGGCCCACTACAAGCTGGTGGTGGGCAGGCGGATCGGCTCAGCAACCATGGTGGCCGACGCCAAGCATTCGTGGTTGGACGCGTTGTCCTCAGCCGGGGCAATGGCCGGGCTGATCGGCGTGGCCCTCGGCTGCGGTTGGGGGGACGCGATCGCTGGAATCATTGTCACTGGATTCATCTGCCATGTCGGTTGGGAGGTGACGACCGTTATCGGGCACCGCCTACTCGACGGTGTCGACCCTGAAATCATCACGACCGCCGAAACCGTCGCCACCACGGTGCACGGTGTCAACCATGCGCATGCCCGAGCCCGCTGGACCGGGCGGACCCTACGCGTTGAGGTTGAAGGCTTCCTGGACCCTGACACGGCACTCGCCGCAGCCGATCAGATCGGTCGCAGCGTAGCCGACGCGCTCGCGGCACAAATTCCGGGAATGCGCAGCTTCACGTGGACGGCGCGAGCCGCCTGAACCAAACCGCGACTACGGCGCGTTCACGCTGCGCGTGGCCGCAGCAAACATCAGTGCTCGGTCACCCTGTGGCGGGTGCGGTCGTCACGGACCGGAACTCCGTTGCGGCCACTGAGATCCTGCGCGTAAAGCCCGACCGCGTAGGCGACTCCACCGCCGAGGACGCCGAGTGCGGTTCGGTCGACATGGTCGAGCGTGTCCGTCTTCTGGTGGTAATTGGGATCGAACGGCTGGTTGGCGGTTCCGCCCCACAGCTTCGCTTGCTCGTCGGACTTCTTCGCCTCGGCACCCGAGAACAGCCCACCAGACGGGATACCCGCCGTGGTGAAGCCGTCGTAGTCCGACCGACCGTCGAACGAGGTGTCTTGGGGGGTCTTGCCGGCCGACTTCACGTAGGCAACCAACGTGCGCTCGATGGCGGCCGAGCCTTCGGGCACCACTGGCTGTCCTCGCTGGTCTGCCGGCAGCGATTGGTCCCCGTCGTAGGTGAAATAGCCCGGATTGGGCGATCCCAGCATGTCGAAGTTCAAGTACAGCGCGATGTCCTTGAGCCCGTCCTCGTTCAGCGACTCGACGTACTTGCGTGATCCGATCAGCCCGAGCTCTTCGGCGCCCCAGAAACCGAACCGCACGGTGTTGTGGATGTGCGGCGAACTACCAAGTTGCACTGCAGTTTCCAGTACTGCCGCCACCCCGGAGCCGTTGTCGTTGATCCCCGGTCCCTCGGGCACGCTGTCCAGGTGCGCGCCGGCCATCACCACGTCGGTGGTCGACCCGGTCTTGGTCTGCGCGATCACGTTGCGAGCCTGAAACGTCTGGGTGTTCGCGTTGAGTTTGAGCGTGGTCGGACCGGGCTTCGCCCGCAGCTGCGCCCCGTCGCCCTTCGTCACACTGACCACTGGAATCTTGACGTCGGTGTTTTCTCCCAAGGTGCCGCCCATCTGCTTCTCGTCGACGTTGTCGGCGATGACCAACGCAACCGCACCGCGCTGCACGACGACGTCCTCCTTCTGGCTGAACGGGCACGTGCCGCGGTCCACCAGCACGACGGCGCCCTGCACCGGCAGCCCGTCGTAATCAGAAGCGGTGCAGCCTGGGCTGTCCTCTGCGGGCGCGGCGACCAGGGGCCCGCTCACCCCGTCCGGCGGGGTGGCAATGCTGAACGCCAGAGCATGTGCCTCCACGGTCTTGCCGCCGACTGTCACCGATCCCGGGTCAGCATGGAAGACCCGCGCTTGGAACTGCGGTGTCTCCACGTCAAACCCGCTGTGCCGCAACGTATCCACCACGTAATCGACGCTAGCGTCATAGCCTGGAGTGCCCACCGCGCGGGTGCCGTTGTTGGCGTTGGCGATGTCTTGCAGTTTCGACAGGTGCGCCATCATGGCGTCGGTCGTGACCCGGCCGCGCACGGCGGCGGCGAAATCAGCGGCGGCCGATTTTGGCGTCGTCGGCTGCGAACTCCCGGCCGAGCGGCTGCAGCCGCCGATCAGAAAGGCAACGGCAGCAACCACGGCGAGCATCGCCGACATCACCCTCGATTTCTTTTCCACCGCGCCCAGGTTAGACGGCTTATGCGCCCGACCACGACGGCACAGTCAGGTCACTGCCCCCGGATGGGCGTCGCTTCTACTCGCACGTTTTCCAGCTCGAGCACTTCAACAAGCTGAGCGACGAGGCACTGGTCGGTTCGTAGGATCACCTTGCGCCGTTCGGCGCGGGCCCGTTCGTCAAGCTCGAGGAGTTGACGGTGGGTGACAAAGTCCAACCCATATGCGTCGACGATCAGCTCGTCACCTGGCGCCAGCGGCCAGATCCTTTGCAGCGAGGCGCTGAACGCGTCAGCGTCGGCCGAATCGATTTCACCGGCGAGCGCAAAACCCGCGTCCTGCTGCGGGTAGAGCCGAAAGCCCACCACACCCTTGCCCACAACGGGATGCAGGCAAATCATCTCCTTCGCGGCCGGGCCCAGACGAGAGACGTCATAGGCGCACAGGGCTGAAGCCGGCAATACCGACATGGTCTTCTCGACGAGGTACTCCAGGCGGGCGAGCGCATCGCGCTGCTTGGTTGTGACCGCTGCGACCGTCCCGTCGACCACGGCCCGAAAAGCAGGGCAGCCACTTGCCAGCAACTGCTCGAACCTCGCGACGCCCTTGGCCACCGTGGCCTCCGGGTCCACGACTTCGCTACCGGGGACAAAGGTGTAGTAATCGTCCGGTTGCGCCGCCAGAATTTGACGGGACTTCACCGCCTCGCCGAAACCCAGGGCTGCCAATTCGGCACGTAACGCTGCCCGGCTGCCAGCACCGACATAGAGGATCCACTCGTTGCTCGCCAGGCCATCGGCGATGTACTCGGCGGCGCGCGCGCAGAACTCCGCCCGATCGCGATATCCCCACCCGAGGTGCGCGAACGGGATCAAGCCTGCCGCGGAAGAAACCAGGCCATGCTGTCGGATCACGGGACCTCGTTCGCGAACCGGTCGAGCCGCACATAAGCATGAATTGTCGTGCCGACCTCTGAGGTGTAAGTGCGCACCAAATCCGCCACCGCGTTGACCACGAACAATCCAGACGCGCCGGGTCGGCGTCCGGCCAGTGGATCCGCCAACTGCCCGATGTCGCGTGCCTCGCACACCAGATATCCATCCTGGTGCCAAAACGCGAGCCGACAAACCCCGCCGGTATGACGCAGGCTGTTGGTCGCCAGCTCGGTGACGATCAGTTGCAGGTCGGCGACTCTGCCACCGGACATGCCGAGTAACCGGGCGTATCGGGAACCGTATCGGCGGGCACCACTGAGGTCGGCCAGCTCGCAGACGGTGTAGGTGACCGCGACGGGGCTGGTGGTCAGCGGTTCATTGCTGTGCCGAAGGGCGACGTCGATCGCGTATTCCGGATTGTGCTTGTGCGATCCGTCGCGCCAGATCACCGGATGGGTGAGGCGGGCGTCGGCAAGCACGCTGTCTGCCAGTTCCGAGGCGTTATACGGGCACAGACCGGTTACGTCGTGCCCGGCAAGCGCGAGGTTGAACAACGCTTCGTGCTGCACACAGGCGGGATACTCGGCCTCGGTGCGGCCCGGCCAGACCGGTTCACCTATCATTCGC
The DNA here is from genome assembly GCA_019246375.1 of Mycobacterium sp. Classification (GTDB taxonomy): domain Bacteria; phylum Actinomycetota; class Actinomycetes; order Mycobacteriales; family Mycobacteriaceae; genus Mycobacterium. The sequence goes on from JAFAQO010000384.1 coordinate 7,594, forward strand.
ACCGGCCGGTTGGGGTGTTGCCGCACGAAGCTGCCGGCCATCCCGAGAAGTCGCCCCGGGTTGCGGCCCGCCTCAGTGATATCGCACATGATCAAGTTCTCAGTCACATCCTTGGCTGCCGCATCCAGCCCGTCGCGCAGCAGCGCGATGTTCTTCGCCGGCACTGACACCAGCACCGGCTCATCCACACTCAACCATTCACAGATGAGCGGCACCAGCGAATCAACATATTCGCGCTCTGACCGGTAAAAGAGCGCGGAATGCACCAAGCTGTGCTCGGTCTGCCTCGTCATCGTCATGTCAACGGCTGTATTCCCAACCTGGCCCGTTGTCGGTAGGCCGCATTCATGCACCGGTACGAACCCGAGGCTTAAGTACCCATCCGCTAGGGAGTCAAATCAAACCCGGCGCTATTGCGGCACCCGCACCGGTAACGCCGCCTGCAGGCGTACATTCGTCAGTTCCAGCAGTTCAGTTAGCCGGACGACGATGGGCTGGTCAGTTCGCAGCAACACGTCACGCTGCTCGGCCCGGGCGAGCTTGTCCAGCATGTAGAGCTCATGGTGAGTGATGAAGTTCAAATCCCGCACGTCGATGACCAGCGTGCCGGGCTCCTGCAGCTGCCAGACCCGCTCCAGCGTGGTGACGAACACCTCGTTGTCGTTGGCGTCGATCTCGCCCGCCAACACGAAGCCGGCGTCCGGTTCGGCGAAGAGCCGGAAGCCAACGGCACCCTCTGCTACGAACGGGTGCAGACATGTCAGCTCGTTTGCGGCGTTGCCGATGGTGCTCACGCTGTAGGCGCACAGCGTCGACGACGGCAAGACCGCCATCTGCTGGTCAATGAGGTACTCGAAGCGCGCGCCGGCATCGAGTTGCTCGGGTGTGCGCACCACGGTCGTTCCGTCAATTACCGCACGCAAGCCGCTGTAGCCGTCGGTAAGCGCCTGCTCAGTGGCCGCGACAAACTCGGCGACAGTGGACTCCGCATCCACCGTGTCGCTGTCGCGGTTGAACTCGTAGAAATCGTCTATCGGCGTCACCCGGATGCGCCC
>JAFAQO010000517.1 GCA_019246375.1 Mycobacterium sp.
GGTCATCAGACCCGTGTGGCCGTGCCGCCGAGCATCGACAATCACCACCGTCATCGCGTTGACCAGCACCATGAAGACCTACTCCATCACCCGCTACCGCTGTTCGGTCGGAACGCGGTGCCAAAACAGAGGACCACGGACGGGCGAGATACGCCGGCTGACGGCCAGATGAGCCATAACGGCAAAGACTTAGCCGAAACCAACGGTCAACACGCACCGGAAACCAACGGGCAACAACCAATCAATACCGAGAGCGAAGAACCGGTCGAAACCAACGGCCAACATCCACACGCGACAAATGGCCAACAGCCTGCCGAAACCAACGGTCAACACCCGCGCGAAAACACAAGCGAACCGGTCGAAACCAACGGCCACGAGTCCGGTGAGACATTTTCTGTGGAGCCATCATTCGAAGACGATCAAGTGAATGAGCATCAGTGGGTCGGGTTTTGGCCTACCAGCGGTGCGACCTTCCCGGTCGGCGCCTCTAGCCGCCAACCGCAGACCAGTCGGATCGGCTGATACGAGTTGAGGTTCCGATGAGATTTGCCTTGGCAATGCATGGAACTCGTGGCGACGTCGAACCCTGCGCCACAATCGGTCTAGAGCTGCTGCGCCGGGGCCATGAAGTGCGCGTTGGGGTTCCGCCCGACATGCTTGACTTCGTCCAGTCAGCCGGGCTAGCTCCAGTCCCCTACGGGCCCGACGCACGTGGCATGCATGACGAGGATTTCGTACACGATTTCTGGAACGTGCAGACTCCGTTCAAGGTGGTGCGCGCAGCGAAGGAGTACCTCAACCAGGTCTGGGCCGAGATGGGCAGGACACTAACCTCCCTGGCCGATGGGGCCGACCTGCTGCTGACCGGCATGATCCAGCAGGGACTCGCCGCCAATGTCGCAGAGTACTACGGCATTCCGCTGGCTGGGCTGCACTGCTTCCCCGTAAGGGTCAACGGACAGCTCCTTCCAATGCTGCCATCGCCGTTGGTCCGCTGCGGTATTTCGGCGCTGTGGTGGCTGCATTGGCGCGTGACAAAGGGGGCAGAGGACGCCCAACGCCGCCAACTAGGCCTACCGAAAGCAATTGAACCCTCGACGCGGCGAATCATAGAGCGCGGATCGCTTGAGATCCAGGCCTACGATGACCTCTGCTTTTCCGGACTCGCGGCCGAATGGGCGGAGTTTGCTGACCGACGGCCCTTCGTCGGCGCATTGACGCTGGATCTCGCGATGGACGCCGATGACGAGGTCGCTTCCTGGATTGCTGCGGGAAAGCCGCCAATTTACTTCGGGTTCGGCAGCATGCCGGTCCGATCGCCCGCCGATACGGTCGCCATGATCAGCGCTGCCTGCACGCAGTTAGGCGAGCGAGCGTTGATCTGCACCGGCACCAATGACGTCAGTCGCATCGCACAATTCGAAAATACGAAGATTGTCAGTGCGGTGAGCCACGCAGCGGTCTTCTCGTCCTGCCGCGCGGTCGTTCACCACGGTGGCGCCGGCACTACGGCCGCTGGCATGCGAGCCGGAGTCCCCACGCTGATCCTGTGGGTCACCGCCGATCAGCCGATCTGGGCGGCTGCGGTCAAGCGGTTGAAAGTCGGCTGCGCGCGGCGCTTCTCAACTACCACCGAGGAATCGCTGGTGGCCGAGCTGCGCCGCATCCTCGCTCCGCAATACGTCACTCGAGCCAGGCAGGTCGCCACACAGATGACCAAACCCGCCGAAAGTGTTACTACCGCCGCCGATCTGCTGGAAGCTTGCGCCAGCGGAAGGCGGTGCCGCTGATGTGGGGCCTAGTTCTGTTGTTCGCGCTTAGCGCTGCCCAAGATCCGGTGCGGATCGGAGTTATGGCGCTTCTGATCGCGCGCCCACGGCCCATGCACAATCTGCTCGCATACTGGCTCGGGCTGATGGCAACGGGTTACGGCGCTGCCCTGGCTGCGCTGTTCGGGCTACACGACTTCTTGTCTCCAGTTGCGCGAGTTATGACTTCTGTCGCCAGACACCCGGCTGTTCCGCCCACGCAGATCGCCCTTGGTGTGGTTGTGATTTCCACCGCTGCAATGCTTGCCGTGCGCAGCTCGCCGCGTCAGGTAGCACATGCGGCGGTGCCCGGCGCCGCGACACCGGGCGGCGATCCGTCTCCTATGATGCTCCAGCCGAATACACCGACCGGATTCTCGCGGATGTCGTTGTCGTCGTGGTCCGGCCTGCTTCAAAGCATGGTTGAAGGGCGGTCGCTGCGGATGGCGTTTGTCGCCGGGCTGTGTACGTCGACGCAGGTCATTGAGTGCGGGGCAGCGATGATCGCCATCATTGCCTCTGGAGCAGCTGCCGGCACGCAAGTCAGCGCGGCGCTCCTGTTCACCCTGGTGGCGTTCGCGATTGTCGAGGTTCCCCTGGTCAGTTGCCTGGTCGCGCCCGCCAAGACGCAAGTTGTCGTAATGCGGTTGCATGATTGGTTACGCGCTCACCGCCGCCCGATCTCCTTATTGGTCCTCGGCATGGTCGGCGTCTTCATGCTCGTGAGCGGGGTGGGCAAAATGTGAGGTCGTGAGGGCTTGATTAGACTGTATAATCTATCTTGCACGGACGCGCCAGTTAGCCTTCACCGAAGATGGCAACCGCTGGGCGGATACCGCCGTCTAGTATTGGACGGCGACGAGTCGAAAGGTTCCATAAAAATGGCCACTCTCCCGTTGACCAAATGGGCTGTTGCAGTCGGCGGTCTGGCATTGTCGTTGTCGGCTGGGGCCGGGGCGGCGTCCGCGGACCCGATTATCGACACCACCTGCAATTACGGTCAGGTGATGGCGGCGCTGAACGCAAACGATCCGGCCGCTGCGGCGGAATTCAACTCATCGCCGACGGCGCAGTCGATGTTGCGTAGATTCCTCGCCTCGCCGCCGGCTCAGCGCCAGCAGATGGCCCAGCAGTTACAGGGCATCCCAGCGGCTCAGCAGTACTTGGGGACGATTCAGGCGGTCGCCGGCACCTGCAACAACTACTGAGGGATCGGGCAAGAGATTCTCGTTGTCTCGAGATTCTCGTTGTCTCGAGATTCTTAGATAGTGACTCCCACGGATGTGCTGGTCGTCGGTCCGGGTCCGTGTGGCCGACAATGTGCTGGTGGTCGCGGCTTGACGCGCCCTCACGACGGGACGCCGGCTAGTCCTTGACGAAGCAGTACATCCGGTACGAGAGTATTCCGCTTTCCAGTTCGTGGTAGGCGCTCGAGCCTTGCACGCCAGCGATGTCGCGGGCTATGCCATGGAGGAATGCCGGCACGTGCCGATCGATCACTTCCAGCCACCTCTGCGAATTTTTCTCCATTCCGCGCATGACCTCCGCATTGATTTCCCTCTGTGACAGCATCCGCATCGGGGCGTTGGCCAACGCTGCCTCCCAGGCCGGAACACCGTTGGGCGGTTGAGAATCGGCGTATAGGAAATGCCCGCCCGGGCGCAGCACACGCGCCAGTTCGGCGAGGAAACGGGGAAGCGACGGGTAGTGATTTGAGGATTCGATATTGATCACCGCGTCGAAGGATTCATCTGGGAAGGGCAGGTTCTCGGCGTCGCCTTGCACAAACTCCAAGCCCGGCAGATTGTGCCTTTTTCGGCAAAAGGCGATACCCGCCGGGTTCATGTCCAGTCCGGTGTAGGAGGCCGGATGCAAGCTGCGTGTGAGGTACGACGCTCCGCCGCCGTGGCCGCAACCGACCTCCAGCACCCGTTTGCCGGTGAGATCAACCTGAGTGGCCGTGCGGTGGTAGAGCTGGATACAGGCTCGATTCGGCTCATCGGAGGGCGCTAGGGGGACGTTCATCGGCGGATCCTCCTCGTAGCCCCAGTTGAGAAAAACAACTTCGTCGGTGCCAAGCCGGCGGGTGAAGAAGGGGTAAAGATACTTCTGACCTTTCTGACTTAACTTCCAGACGATCGGGTGACGAAACACACGGTCCTTAAGTGTCATTGGGCGAGTATGGCAGATACAGAAGGCGAGGCTTCGGTGGTCATGACCAGACAGGTGTAGAAGCCGGGAAGGAAGCGAAGACCCGCGAACGACGACGTATTCGGGAACCCGCGCGTTGTGGAGCCAACCCGAGGTGACAAGGAATACTCAGACCGCAAAGGACGCGGCGACCCATACCTGGGGCAAGACGCCGGCGACCGGCCGCCAACGGCATGTCGAGGCGCCCGGGGTTCGCAACAGTCCCGCAGGATCAGCCCATCGCCACCGGCGTGGGCAGCGCCTGAGCCTTGGGCTTCCAGGCGAGGCACACGGCCGGCTTGATGCTAGTGGGCGGTCAAATATCGAAATAGTCCGTGTTTGCGTATCAGATAAAGCATGGCCTTATACTCCCACTTATTGCGGTTCTTGCCCCTGACATCAATGCGATTATGAATGACCTGGATGCTCGGATCGAACTGTCGCTTGACGCCCATCTTTTCCAGACGTATTGCCAAATCCTGGGCCTCGTGTGACCGTAGCATAGGGTCATAGCCGCCAATTGATCTAAATACGTGGGAGTAAACAAGCATATTTGCTTCAGAAACCCAATATACGGATGCCGGGTCGGGAGGCTCAAGTACGTTGGGCCAATCTCTCATGAATGGCGCAACCACTCCTTGTATAGCGTCCGCGAGCCGTCGATACCCCCTCATGCCGTCGATTATCCGCGGAAAATTGGACGTGAAATTTCCCCACAGAGAGAATACAGCACCGTAATTATATGGGAACTGAGCGCCATCTAGTTGCCTAATCAGCCCGCCGACCAAGCCGATTCCTCGGTCGGCATACCCTGCGACAACTCGTCTCGCCACCGCGGGTATTTCGTCCGTCGCCAAATCCATGTCGGCGTCAATAAAATGGATAATCGCCTCGTCCCCGACATGGTTCATTATCTGATTGCGATTAGCAGCGGCACCCCTGTTCTCGGGACTCCGCACCAACTTAACTTCGTCGTCGAACTGACCAACCACATCGACGCTGTGGTCCGTGGAAGCGTCGTCGAGTACAAAGACGCAGTCGTAGCGCTGCGCCACTACCTGTGGTAGTAGTTTGCCAAGGTTATCGCCCATATTGTAGTTCGGAATGGCTGCAATAACCGGTGGCTCTTTAGGCATGGTCCTCAACTATCTATGGAAATAGTAACAAAAGTTCAGTCTAGGGGCTGACGGTAGATCTGTCGTCAAACGTGGACAAGCATCGTTCGCTAAATGATTCGTGCTTCCTCTCGCTGCCGGCACGCCCAAGCGCGACGGTTGCCGTCGACACAGCAGCCGGAATGCCGCAGCACTCTGAAGTTCAGGAGATGGGCAAAACAGTTCCCGGTTAGGAACAGGTCAGGCTTGGATAACCAGCCACAGAAACACGGCTGACAAGCCAAGACATCGCTGCTAACGGTATATCTCCTGCCTGGCCTCGGCCGATTCCAGCGTTCCCACGTCGGGCGGGCATGCGCTGGCGCCCTGCAGTGACCGCGTTGGAGGCGATGGTTACCGGGGCTAGGAACAGTTCGATACGACAGCGCTGCGTGGGCGGGTTGGGGCCGCGTAGCCTAATCCCGTGACCGTCATCAACCGTCTGATAGCGAACCCTTTCGTTGACAAACTAAAAACGAAGTACGGGTATCCCTTAGCGACCCGCCTGCTGAACACCGATGAACTGTTGTTCCTCAATTACGGCTATGAGGAGGATCCGGCGATGGCCCTGGCGCTTGCGGAGTCCGACGAGCCGAACCGGTTCTGCATCCAGCAATACCACCGCACAGCGACCCAGGCGGACCTCACCGGCAAGGAGGTGCTGGAGGTCGGTTGCGGCCACGGCGGCGGAGCCGCATACCTCATGCGCAACCTGCAGCCGGCCTCCTACACGGGACTGGACTTGAACCAGGCCGGCATCAACTTCTGCCGAGAAAGGCACAATCTCCCTGGCCTGGACTTCGTGCAAGGCGACGCCGAAAACCTGCCGTTCGCTGACCAGTGCTTCGACGCGGTGATCAACATCGAATCCTCGCACTGCTACCCACGGTTTCCCCGCTTCCTGGCCGAGGTGGCGCGCGTGCTGCGCCCGGGAGGGCATTTCCTGTACAGCGATCTCCGGCACCGCGTCAGTATCCCCGAGTGGGAGGCGACGCTGGCCGACGCCCCAATGCGGCTGACTTCGGAACGGGTCATCAATGGCGAGGTTGTGCGGGCGATGGAGAAAAACTCACAGCAGTGGCTGGACCTGATCGATCGCCGCGTGCCGGCATTGCTGCACGGCTTAGCCCGGGCTCAAACCGGCGTGCAAGGCGGGAAGATTTACCGCGCATTGCAAAGCGGGGAACTCTCTTACCGGATGTACTGCTTCGCCAAGGACTGAGGCGGCGTCA
>JAFAQO010000546.1 GCA_019246375.1 Mycobacterium sp.
AGAAATGGCCGGAGGAGTTATTCGAGGTCGCAGACTACCCACGTACGGCAAGCGGCAAAGTGCAAAAGCACCTCGTGCGGCGAGAGATGCAGCTAAAGCGGACCGGAGGGAGGCGTTGAACGGTGGCGGGCGCTTGGCCGGGAACGTCAGTCGAGATACACCCAGCGCAAGGTCCTATTCACCTGCGCGCACCGAAGCGGTGCGCCCGGCGGCTGCGTGTTCGCGCTCGTCGTGACGTCGGATTGCTGGGCCGATTGATTCAACGCATCACAGGGAAGCGCGACTGAGCGTAGACCGACTAGCGGCCCGACCGGCACCCAGAAGCCGGCCGTGTTGCACACATAGGTCCGGCCGTTGGAGTCCAAGCCGAAGTTGTACAGCGGCTGCGGCGTGCAGGGCAGGGTGGGGACGATGTTACGAGCCACGTTGGGAACACAGTCCGCGGAGTCGCAAAACGCCGATGCCTTGCCGACCGCAAAGATCGGCGCCGCGATCAATTCACCAGTGAGGACTGCCGCTGCGATAGTCCCCGCGGCTCTACGGCCGGCAAAACAGCTTACGACCATGGACGAAACAGTAGTCCCGGCGTGCATCTTCTGAAGCCGCAACGGCGAGAACCGGGTTGCGGCATGCTTTTCAAGAGAATACTATTCTCATAAATTGCGAAGGAGGATTCCATGCCGTCGGGTGCGCTGTCGTATCCGTTGTTCGACGCGGACAACCATCTCTATGAGACCGAGGAGTCGCTGACCAAATATCTGCCCAAGCAGTACCGGAATGTGATCCAGTACGTGCAGGTCAACGGGCGGACCAAGATCGCGATCCGCGGACACATCAGCGACTACATTCCCAATCCCACCTTCGAGGTGGTCGCGCGGCCGGGGGCGATGGAGGACTACTTCAAAAACGGCAACCCCGACGGCAAGAGCCGCCGGGAGATCTTCGGCGAGCCGATGCGCTCGATTCCGGCGTTCCGCGAGCCGGGGCCGCGCCTCGAGCTGATGAACGAGCTCGGTGTCGACCGCTCGTTGATGTTCCCGACGCTGGCCAGCCTCATCGAAGAGCGGATGCGCGATGACCCCGCGCTCATTCACATCGTCGTCCACGCGCTTAACGAGTGGCTGCACGATGTCTGGGGCTTCAACTTTAAGGACCGCATATTCACCGTCCCGGTGGTCAGCCTGCCCATCGTGGAGAAGGCAATTGAGGAGCTCGACTGGGTGGTCGAGCGAGGAGCGCGGGCAATTTTGGTTCGGCCGGCACCAGTTCCGGGATACCGGGGACCGCGGTCATTTGCCCTGCCGGAATTTGACCCATTCTGGCAACGCTGTGTCGAGCACGACGTGCTGGTCGCTATGCACTCGTCCGACAGCGGCTATGCCCGCTACACCGCCGAGTGGGACGGCGGCGACAAGGAGATGCTGCCGTTCCAGACGAACGCCTTCGCGATGCTCAACGAATGGCGTCCTGTTCAAGACGCGGTGGCGTCGTGGGTGATTCATGCTGCGTTGTACCGCATTCCGCAGCTGAAGGTCGCCGTGATCGAAGCCGGCTCGAAGTGGTTGTACCCGTTACTGGATCAGTTGGCCGACGTTTACAAGAAGACGCCGGAAAGCTTCCCCGGCGGCGATCCCGTCGAGGAGATCAAGAATCGCATCCACATCAGCCCCTTCTACGAGGACGGCATCAGCGACCTGGTCGACCTCATCGGGGTGGAGCGGGTGCTCTACGGCTCGGACTACCCGCACCCGGAGGGGCTCGCGCAACCCCGGCACTACGCTGACGCGTTGGAGTACCTCAGCGTCGACGATCAAGCAAAGATCATGGGAGGCAACCTCGCCCGACTGATGTCGGTGTGACGGCCGCAAACTGGCGGACCATCCCGGAGATGGTCTTGAGCACGGCGGACCGCTTCGGCGATGCGGAAGCTGTCGTCGACGGGCCGCTGCGGCTGACGTTCATGGAGCTTGTCGACCGGGTGCGCCGTGCGTCGGGGGCATTTGCGTCGGCGGGTATCCAGAAGGGCGATCGGGTCGCGATTTGGGCGCCGAACTCGGCTGAATGGATTATCGCCGCGTTTGGTCTGGTGACCGCGGGCGCCGTACTGGTTCCGGTGAACACTCGCTTCAAGCCCCGTGAGGCCGCTGACATCATTCGCCTTAGCAGTGCCAAGGCCGTGTTGGTCGAGGAAGGTTTTCTCGGGTTGGATTTCACGGTCCCGGTAGGCATCCCAGCGATCGATTTGATGTCGGGATTCTTGGAATCCGGTGAGCCGTTCGAGCGCAAGGTGAGTGGCTCGGACATCGCCGACATCGTCTACACCTCGGGCACCACCGGGCGGCCCAAGGGCGTGATGATGGATCATGCTCAGACGCTGCGGCTCTACGCAGAGTGGTGCGATCGCGCGGATCTGCGCGAAGGCGACCGCTATCTCGTCGTCAACCCGTTCTTCCACATCTTCGGATACAAGGCCGGCTGCATCGCATCGCTTATCCGGGGCTCGACAATCCTTCCCGTCCGCGCTTTCGACGTTGAGCGTGTGCTCGAATTGATTGAGCGCGAACGCATTACCATGCTGCCTGGGCCGCCTACACTCTATTACTCGCTGCTGTCCGCGCAAGGGAAGTGGGATTTGTCGTCACTGCGGGCCGGCGTGACCGGCGCCGCGGACATCCCGGTGGAGTTGATCCGCCGGGTCCACACCGAGCTGCCGTTCAAGACGATCATGACCGGCTACGGCCTGACCGAGGCCGGCACGGTCACGCTGTCGAGGCCGGGGGATTCGTTCGAGGACATCGCAACCACTGCCGGTCTACCGTGCGATGGGATCGAGGTGCGGATAGCTGACGACGGCGAGGTTCTCGTCCGCGGCTACAGCGTCATGAAGGGCTATCTCGATGACCCCGTCGCGACCGCTCAGGCGATCGATGACGACGGCTGGCTGCACACCGGAGACCTTGGAAACCTGGACGAGGCAGGCCGACTGCGCATCGTGGGCCGCAAAAAGGACATGTTCATTGTCGGTGGCTTCAACGCCTACCCGGCTGAAATCGAGGGCTTCCTGCTTGAGCACCCGGCTGTGGCGCAGGCCGCGGTGATCGGTGTTCCCGACGAGCGGCTTGGACAAGTCGGCAAGGCCTTCGTCGTGGCGAAAAGCGCGGTCAACGCTGACGAACTGATCACCTGGTGCCGCGACCGCATGGCGGGATTCAAGGTGCCGCGCTCAGTGCAGTTCCTCGACGAGTTACCCCTGAATGCCACCGGCAAGGTGGTCAAAGACCAATTGCGCTAAATAACGCGTGCGTCAGGCTATTTGGTCACGAGAATGCCATTTCCTCCACCTGAACTGCTGTGTTTAGGCGCGAATCCACTATGACGGTAGCGTCGGCAGCA
>JAFAQO010000603.1 GCA_019246375.1 Mycobacterium sp.
GCTGGAACCGGACCGTCGGCGATCTGCACCACGTCGGCGTCGCCCATCTCGAAGATCTGGGGGGCCAGCGACTCACAGAACCCGTTGCCTTCACACAAACTTTCGTCGACGATCACGCGCACTGGACGCTCCCTTCTCGTGATCTGGTTGCACCCTCGTTCAGGCCGCAAGCTAGCCGGCCCGCATGCTCGCCAGACTAGACCTGAAGGCTAAACCGGATTGCCGGTCTCCTCACCGCTGGGCTGATTCTCGGCCGAGCCCGTCCGTCCGCGGCCGGTGCGGCGCTGTCGCGCCCGCAGAGCGAGGGCCACAAGAATACCGATCAACGTCGTCCAGAACAGAATTTGGGCGGTTGCCAGCGCCACCTGCGTGCGCAAGACCGCTCTGCGCACTTGCCGCGCACGGTAAGCAATTGCTCTCGCTTGGTTCACAGACCATCTTCCTAAGCGCGGAGACCTATCGGTGACCGTCTGCTGTCGGTACCCGCCGGATGACCATCCCAACCCTTGCAGTTGCTGCGTTGCCGGCTTTATCGACCGGCGGAAACATCCAAGTGGCAGCGATTACCGCGACCCTGGAAGGGGCATACCGGTGGCAGCCACCGGTCGCTTCGGCTTCGCCTTGCACCAACGAGAACCGGCAGCGGCTGCCGTCATCGGAAAGGATCGGAAACAATGCTCACCCTAGGTGTCATCGGCTGGATCATCATCGGCGGTCTGGCCGGCTGGATCGGCAGCAAGATAATGAGAACCGACGCCCAGATGGGTGTCATCCTCAACATCGTCGTCGGCATCGTTGGCGGCCTGATAGGCGGGTTCTTGCTGCGTGGTTTCGGTGTAAACGTCGCCGGCGGAGGTCTAGTGTTCTCGTTTCTGACGTGTCTGCTAGGCGCTGTGATCCTGCTGGCCATCGTCAAGCTGCTAACCCGGGGCAGGGTGTCGCGTTAGGGGCTTAATCGGCTGCCGCGCTTCCGGAAAGCTAGGCCGAAACGCGCCGCTGCTCCGCTGCCCGCATCGTCGCCCGGCGCGTTTTCACACGCCCTTGGGGCGGGTCCCGATCACTCCGCTCGCGCTCAACCGCGCCAGGTCTTCGCCGGTCACCCCGCACAAGTCGCGCAGGATCTCTTCATTGTGCTCGCCCAGGGTCGGCGGGGTGCGCATCAGCCACCTGGACTGGCCGGCGAGCGGTGCGAACGGTGCGCGTGGATACCAGCCGGGCCCGGTTCGCGGATGGTCGAGCGACTCGAAGAATCCGCGGTCACGCAGCTGAGGATTCTCGGTCACCAACGACGGTGACACCACGGGCGCAGCGGGAATGCCGGCGCCGGCCAAAAGCTCCACCGCGGATTCCAGATGCTGGCCGGCGAACCAGTCCTGAAGTTGGCGATCGATGTCGTCGGCCCGCTCCCGTCGTCCGACAACGCTGCCAAGCGCCTCGTCGTGGCTCCAGGATGGCCGGTCCATCACATCTACCAAGGCCCGCCACTGGTCGTCATCGCGCACGGTGACGGCGATCCAGTTGTCATCCCCGGCACAGCGGTAAAGGTTTTGGATAGCGTACCCATGCCCGCGGTTGCCCTGCCGGCTCAGTGTCACCCCGAAAACCTCGAATTCCATGGGTTGTACCGCGGTGACGTTCAACACCGATTCGATCATCGGCAACTCGACGAGCTGGCCCATGCCGGTCCGCTCGGCGAACTGCAGCGCCGCCAACAACGCGAATGCCGCGTGGATACCGGCCAGCGGGTCACAAGCACCTCTCGGGGCGACGGGCGGACCTTCCGGCAATCCGGTCACCCACGCCAATCCGGCGATCTGCTCCATGGTGGGTGCGAATCCCACCCGATCGCGCCAGGGGCCGTCCAGGCCGAATGCCGGCATGCGGACGACGACGAGCTTGGGATTCACCTCGAGCAGAAAGTCCCCGGTCAGGCCGAAGTGGTCCATCACCCGCGGTGAGAAGTTCTCGATCACGGCGTCGGCTTTAGCCACCAAGGACCTGAACAAGCGTCGACCGTCGTCGGAGGCCAAATTCAGTGTTACCGAACGCTTGTTGGTATTCATGGCGTGAAATACCCATCCGTACTCCCACCAATCGTCGACGTCGGTGCGCATGCCGCCCGAGTACCGGATGCCGTCGGGACGCTGGATCGACTCCACCTTGACGACGTCGGCGCCGAACGCGGCAAGCAGGTGGGTCGCGGCCGGGCCGGCCCAGAACGCTGTCAGATCGACGATGCGAACACCGTCGAGCGGCAGTCGGCGCTCAGCCAGGTGCGCCCCGGGGTTCCGCTCCTGCCAAGGCTTTCCGTCGTTTGCTTCTCCGAGCGTGGGTGCACTGCGCAATGGCGCGGGCCGGCAGCGCGACATCAGCCACGGGGTGCGGGGCTGGTGAAAGCCGTCGGGGTTGGTCAGGAAGACACCGCGGTCGTGCATGTACGCCATGTCGCGGATCGTCGAGCCGTTGCCCAGCGGTGCAATCGGCAGCCGAAAGAGCTGCCCAAGTTCGACAATCTCCTTGACGGTGCGTTCGGCCAGCCAGGGTGCGATGAGTTCGCGGATCAGGTCGCGGTATTCCCACCGGCCGATCTGATAACGCAGCTGGGGGATTTCGGCCAACTTCGGGCACTCAACCATTGCGACGAAGTCCAGCCACTGCTGACCGGTGACCATCGTTATCCCGACGTAGCCGTCTTTGGCCGGCTCGATCGAGGGGACCTCGACGGTGCGGGTTACCGGCGGCACCTGCAAAAGCTGTGAGTGCAGCCATTCGCCGCTCTGCATCAGGGTCACGGCCTCGAGCATGGACAGGTCAAGGTGCTCGCCGGGACCGCCGTGGCGCACACGGCGACGCACCGCCAGCGCTCCGCACGCCGCGAACACGCCGCCCATGTACTCCCCCAGCTCGCCTCCGATCGAGATCGGCGGTCCGGCGGGATCGCCGCGGAAGCCGGTCGAGCCGCCCCACGCCTGCAAAGTGAACTCGCTGGCCGCGCGGTCGGCATACGGGCCGGTCCAGCCGAAGTCGGAAATGGTGACGACGACCGCCTGCGGCGAAGCGGCCAGCAACCGCTCGGGCTCGATGCCGAGGTCTGCTGCCTGCGACCGGGTGGCGGTCAACACGATGACGTCGGCGGCGGCCAGCTCGGCGTTGCACCGCTCGCTGGCCACTCCGGTGGTGATGCTTCGTTTGCCGGCATTGAGGTAGCTGAACAACGGCGAAGTCGCAGTACTCAGCACCGGCGAGCAGCTGGCGCTGAACCGCCGCAACCAATCACCTTGCGGCGGCTCGATTTTGCGGACTTCGGCACCTGCGTCGACGAGCAGCTTGCCGCAGTAACTGCCGGCTATGCGGTCACTGATCTCGACGACACGCAATTCATCAAGCGGTGTCGGCTGGCCGTCCAGCCTCTCGTCCACCTGGCTATTGTGCCATTACTGCTAAAATAGGGTTTCAACGCGCGGTCGGTGGATCGCGCGCTCTGCCCGTGCTTCGCCGTGAGGATCTTATGACCACGCTGGGAGTTGGCCCCGAGGTCCGGCGCCGGTTATCGGCGCCCCGGATCGCCGAGATCGTCGCAGACGAGTTGCGCCGACAGATCATCGACGGCGAACTTGCCGATGGCGATCTGTTGCCACGGCAGGAGGTCCTGGTCGAGCAATTCCACGTCAGCCTCGTGTCGCTGCGGGAAGCGCTGCGAATCTTGGAGACCGAGGGTTTGGTGTCGGTACGGCGGGGCAACCGGGGTGGGGCCGTCGTGCATGCCCCGGCGAAGACCAGTGCCGCCTACATGCTGGGTCTGCTGTTGCAAAGCGAGTACGTCGGCATCGCCGATTTGGGGGCGGCGCTGCTGGAACTCGAACCCGCCTGCGCCGCGCTGGCCGCGCAACGACCCGACCGCGCCGACACGTTGGTGCCCGAACTCAAACAAGTCAACGACGCGATGGCCACGCACCTCGACGATGGCGGTCAATTCACCGAAATCGGGCGCCAGTTCCATGATCTGGTTGTCCACGGCTGCGGGAACCAAACCATCATCGCAGTGGTGGGGACCCTCGAGACGCTGTGGACCAGCCATGAGCAGCAGTGGGCCGATGAAAGCGCGGCTCGCGGCACCTATCCGTCGCTGTCCAAGCGTCGCGCCGTGCTCACCACCCATGTCAAGCTGGCGGAAATGATCGAGGCGGGTGATGTCGACCGCGCTCGCCGGATATCCGCC
>JAFAQO010000681.1 GCA_019246375.1 Mycobacterium sp.
CGACGCCGACGGCGGGTTCGCCACGAACCGCCACGTCCGCCAACGCGTCGGCGAGCCGCTCGGTCTGGTCGTGATCGCCGGCCAACTCCACCAACAGCAGCCAGTTGCCCTCCACCGGTGCCACCATCCCGAGATGCTCGTTGGTCAGCGCGCCGGCACGGCCGTCGACGAGTTCCAGGGCGGCGATGCCGTCGAGGTCACGGAACAACCGCGCAGCGTCGACCAGCGCGTCAAGTTCGTCGAAGCCGCACACCGCGGCCACTCGATGCGACGGGTTGGCGTGCAGACGCAGATCCAGCCCGGTGATCACACCGAGCGTCCCTTCAGCACCGACGAACAGTGCCGGCAAGTCGTAGCCGGTGTTGTCGGCGCGCACCGTGCTGTGCCGGCGCAGCACCGATCCGCCCGGCAACGCGACGTCCAGCCCGACGACCTGCTCGCCCATGTTGCCGTAGCGCACGGTACGCAGTCCGCCGGCGTTGGTCGAGGCCATGCCGCCAACGGTCGCGGTGTCGCGGGCGGCCAAGTCGACGCCGAACACGAGGCCGGCGCCGGCGGCGGCGCGTTGCAGCGCGGCGAGAGTTGCACCGGCGCCGACTTGGATGCGGCGTTCGATGGTGTCAACATCGCCGATGGTGCTTAGCCGCTCGGTGGACAGCAGCACATCGTTGTGCTCGGGAACAGTGCCGGCGACCAACGAAGTGCGCCCGCCCTGGATGGTGACATATGCGCCCGCGTCACGGCACACCCGCAGCACTTCGGCCACTTCGTCGTCTGAACCCGGCCGCACCAGCGCACTGGCCCGGCCCCGATATCGGCCGGTGTGGTCGACACTGCGGCCGGCCAGCACTTCGGGGTCCGCGCTGACATGACTCGCGCCGACCACGGCGGAAAGGCCTTGCACCAGAGTGCTCATGGCGCCCGGTGTATCACACGACGGCTAGAACCAGCTCGGCCGCATCTGCAGCGTGGTGCGGTCCAAACTTTCCAGCACATCGAGTTGCGGTGTGGTCTTGGGCAATTCGTACCGGAAGAAGAAACGGGCGGCCTGCCGCTTGCCCTCGTAGAAGTCACCGTTCTTGCCGTGGGCGGCGAGCAGTTGCTCCAACCACATCCAGGCGATGACGATGTGGCCGAACGTTTCGAGGTAAATCGCACTGTTGGCCATCGCGGCCTCGACATCGCCGGAGCCGAACATCGCGGTCGTCACCGCCAACAGGCGCCGGCCGACCGCTTCCAGTTGAGCAGCGAAGTCGGCGAGTTCGCCAGCGGCGGCGTTCGCGGCGACGACGCATTCCGCTATCTCGTCGTTGAGCGCGACCAAACTGGCGCCGTTACGTTGAGTAACTTTGCGGCCCAATAAATCCAAGCTTTGGATCCCGTGCGTTCCCTCGTGGATAGGGTTGAGCCGGTTGTCGCGGTAGTGCTGCTCGACGTCATACTCACGGGTGTAGCCGTAGCCGCCGTGCACCTGGATCGCGAGATTGTTAGCCTCCAGACACCACTGCGACGGCCAGCTTTTGGCGACCGGCGTCAGAATGTCCAGCAGGAGTGTGGCTTGCTCGAGTTCCTCGTCGGATTCAGGGCTGTACTGAATATCGACAAGCCTGGCGCAGTACAGCGCCAACGCCATGGCGCCTTCGACGTAAGACTTCTGGGCCAGCAGCATGCGTTTGACATCGGGATGCTCGATGATCGGAATCTGCGGCTGCGCCGGGTCTTTCGTCGCCACCGGTCGCCCTTGTGGCCGCTCACGAGCGTACTGCAGCGACTTCAGATAGCCGGTGTAGCCCAGCGCGATCGCGCCCATGCCCACACCGAGCCGGGCTTCGTTCATCATGTGGAACATGTAGGCGATGCCGCGGTGCGGTTCGCCGACCAGGTACCCGACGGCGCCCGCCTCGCCGTCGGGCTGATAACTGCCCTCACCGAAGTTCAGCACGGTGTTTGTGATGCCGCGGTAGCCCATTTTGTGGTTGAGCCCTGCCAGCACAACATCATTGCGCTGCCCGACCGAACCGTTCGCGCCAACGAGATACTTCGGCACGATGAACAGCGAGATGCCCTTGGTGCCGGGCGGACCGCCGGCAATCTTGGCCAGCACCAGGTGCACGATGTTGTCGCTGAGTTCGTGATCGCCTCCGGAGATCCACATCTTGGAGCCGAACAACCGGTAGCTGCCGTCGGCCCGGGGCTCGGCTCTGGTCGTGATGTCGGCCAGTGACGACCCGGCCTGCGTCTCCGACAGGCACATGGTTCCCAGGAACCGGCCGGCCAGCATCGGCTTGACGAAGGTGTCGATCTGCTGCTCGGAGCCGAACTTGGCAATCAGGTTGGCGTTGCCCATCGTCAGCAT
>JAFAQO010000063.1 GCA_019246375.1 Mycobacterium sp.
ATTCGCCCGGCTCGCCTGACTTTTCGACGATCCAGCCACGCTGACCCCGGACCCGGCCACCGCGCACGTGGAACACCTGCACCGCCGCCTCGAGGTCGTCGTCGGCGAACGCGACGACGTCGGCGTCGGTGCCGTCGCCGAGCACCACGGCCTGCTTCTCCATGGCCCGCTTCAGCGCGGACAGGTCGTCGCGAAGCCGCGCGGCCCGTTCGAAATCGAGTTGCTCGGACGCCGCGTTCATCCGCAGTTCCAGCTCACGGCCAAACCGGTCGGTCTTGCCGGACAGGAAGTCGCAGAAGTCCAAAACGATTTGGCGATGCTGCTCGGCACTGACCCGTCCCACGCACGGCGCCGAGCACTTGTCGATGTAGCCGAGCAGGCAGGGCCGGTCGATCTGTTTGTGCCGCTTGAATACCCCGGTTGAACAGGTCCGCGCCGGAAACACCCGGGTGAGCAAGTCCAGCGTTTCCCGGATCGCCCAGGCATGTGAGTACGGCCCGAAATAGCGCACCCCTTTGCGCCGCGGGCCGCGATACACCATCAGCCGCGGGAACTCCTCGTTGAGGGTGACCGCCAGCACCGGATAGGACTTGTCGTCGCGGTAGCGGACGTTGAACCGCGGATCGAACTCCTTGATCCAGTTGTATTCGAGTTGGAGTGCTTCAACCTCGGTGTTGACCACCGTCCACTCGACCTTGGCGGCGGTGGTCACCATCTGCCGGGTCCGCGGATGCAGGCCGGCGACGTCGGCGAAGTATGACGTCAATCGGCTGCGCAGGCTCTTGGCCTTGCCGACGTAGATGACTCGCCCATGCTGATCCCGGAAGCGGTAGACGCCCGGTTCGACCGGGATGGACCCGGGCGCGGGGCGATACGTAGCGGGATCTGGCACGCTCCCAGGCTAGTCCGGCGACATGCGCGCCGCGGAGCGGCGCGAGGCGGAGCCGGACAATTCAGGGCAGTCAATTGCCTTAGCCTGAGAACTTCGAGTGTGCGCTCAGAGCTTCCGGAGTGCGCTCAGGGCGGATCCGCCCGGCGTGTCGCCGCCTTGAACGCACAGTCGATGCCGTTGGCGCACGTCAGAGCAGATCCGGCCGATACCGAGCCATCTGCGCCCGCACAGCGTCCATGGCATCCACAGCGCGGTCCTTGTCCACGGCCTGGATCGCCATCACCGGAATGTACTCGTCGCCGGGCAGATCAATCCGCGCCCAGCGGGCACCGGCGGGAAAGGAGACGCCGACCACCTGCGGCCATGGGATCAGCCGGTAGCCCAGCAGATTGCGCACCGAAAGCCCGGCGGCACCCACCCGTAGACGCGGCCGCGCGAGCAGCAGCACACACCCCGCGATCACGAAACCCAGCGCGGCGATCGCCACCTGGTCGGCGGTCTGGAAAACCACACCGGTCGATTTGACCTTGAGCAGCAGGCCCACGGCGATAAGCGCTGCTGCGATGACGAACGCCGCGCCGTAAGCAAAGTAGGGCGTTAGGTGCGGGCGCACGTCCACCTCCCAGTCGGGTGGCGTGCTCACGGCTCCGCCCGCAGATCGCGTAGGGTCAGCGCGGTGCTCAGGGCCGCCGCGGTCGCCTGAGCGCCCTTGTCCTCATTCGACCACGGCAATCCAGCCCGCTCCAGCGCCTGCTGCTCGGTGTTGGTGGTCAGCACCCCGTTGGCGACCGGTGTGGAGGCGTCCAGCGATACCCGGGTCAACCCCTGAGTGACCGCGTCGCAGACATAGTCGAAATGCGGTGTCTGCCCACGGATTACCACACCCAGCGCCACGACGGCATCATGATCGCGAGCCAGTGCCTGTGCCACCACCGGAATCTCGATCGCACCCAGCACTCGCACCACCGTCGGGTCGTCGATTCCCCACTCGGCAGCCGTCTTACGGGCGCCGGTCAGCAGCGCGTCGCAGATTTCGGTATGCCAGGTGCTGGCGACGATCGCGAGGCTCAACCCGGACGCGTCGAGCGCCGGCATACGCGGCACACCGGCGCCACCACTCACAAGCGCCGCTCCTCATCGCTTCGCTCTGCATCGTCGCCGGCGGTCACAAGCGCCGCTCCTCCTCATCGCTTCGCTCTGCATCGTCGCCGGCGGTC
>JAFAQO010000482.1 GCA_019246375.1 Mycobacterium sp.
CGACGCCCAGGGCCAGCCTGCCGGCGGTCGCAGCATGCACCGATAACGCCTGACGGGCCAGCGCAATCGGATGCTGTGCCTGCAGCGGCACCACCGCGGTGCCGAGCTCGATACGGCTGGTGCGGGTTCCCATCAGCGCGACCGCAAGCAAGGCGTCAAAGTCATTGGGCACCTGTGGAATCCACGCGGTATCCAGCTCCGCGGACTCGGCCCACTCGATGTCGGCAAGCATTCGGGTGACCTTGCGGGCCGAGTCGCCGCGCTCGGCGCCGATCATCACTCCGAGGCGCACGGTTCCTCCTGGGTCGGTTCGCGGCTGCCAGTCAGGGCCCGGATTTCTCGCACCAGGGCATCCAACGGTGTGCCGGTTGGAAACACCGCCGCTGCACCGGCGCGGAGCAACTTGGGCACGTCGGCTTCCGGTATTGTTCCGCCGACGATGACGCCGATGTCCGCGGCGTCGGCTGCCCGCAACGCCTCGATGGTCCGGGTGGTCAACGCCACATGAGCGCCCGACAGGATGCTCAGGCCCACCAGTGCCACGTCTTCTTGCACGGCGATCGACGCGATGTCTTCGATGCGCTGCCGGATACCGGTGTAAATCACCTCGAAGCCGGCATCGCGCAGGGTGCGGGCGACGATCTTGGCGCCGCGGTCGTGTCCGTCGAGCCCGGGTTTGGCGACCAGGATCCGCACTGCCATTCAGAACACCACCGGTTGCTGGAATTCCCCCCACACAGCCTTGAGCGCGGAGACCATCTCCCCGACCGTGCAGTAGGCGTTGGCGCAGTCGATCAGCTTGTGCATGAGATTGTCGGTCCCCTCTGCGGCCCGCGACAGCGCGGCGAGGCTGGCTTGTGCTGCGCCTGAGTCTCTTTCGGCCCGTACCTTGGACAGCCGCTTGAGCTGCAGATCACGACCCTCGGCGTCGAGTTCGTAGGTGACGATCTGCGGTGGCGGCTCCTCGGACATGAACCTGTTGACTCCGACGACCGGGCGAGTGCCCGCCTCGATGTCCTGGTGGATCCGGTAGGCCTCGTCGGCGATCAGCCCTTGCAGGTAGCCATCCTCGATCGCGCGGACCATTCCCCCGTGCCGCTCGAGGTCAGCCATGATCTCGATGATGCGGGCCTCGGTCGCATCGGTAAGCGCCTCGACGAAGTAGGAGCCACCGAGCGGGTCGGCTACCCGCGCGACCCCGCTCTCGTAGGCCAGGATCTGCTGGGTGCGCAGGGCAAGTGTGGTGGATTCCTCGGTGGGCAAGGCGAACGGCTCATCCCAGGCCGCTGTGAACATCGATTGGACACCACCGAGCACCGCCGCCATCGCCTCGTAGGCCACCCGCACCACGTTGTTGTGCGCCTGGGGAGCGTAGAGCGACGCGCCGCCGCACACGCAGCCGAAGCGGAACATCGACGCCTTGTCGGTGGTGGCGCCGTAGCGTTCCCGCACAATGGTCGCCCAGCGTCGCCGTCCTGCACGATATTTGGCGATCTCTTCGAAGAAGTCGCCGTGGGTGTAGAAGTAAAACGATATCTGCGGCGCGAATTGGTCTATGGTCATCCGGCCGCGCTCCACCACGGTGTCGCAATACGTGACGCCGTCGGCCAGCGTGAAAGCCATCTCTTGCACAGCGTTGGCTCCAGCGTCCCGGAAGTGCGCGCCCGCCACCGAGATCGCGTTGAATTTCGGTACTTCGGCCGCGCAGAACTCGATGGTGTCAGCGATCAACCGCAGCGACGGCTCGGGCGGCCAGATCCAGGTACCGCGTGACGCATACTCCTTCAGGATGTCGTTTTGGATGGTCCCGGTCAGCTTGGCCCGCGGCACCCCTTTGCTTTCGGCGGCGGCGACGTAGAACGCCAGCAGGATCGCCGCGGTGCCGTTGATCGTCATGCTGGTGCTGATCTTGTCCAGCGGGATGCTGTCGAACAGGATCTCGGCGTCGGCGAGGCTGTCCACCGCGACGCCGACCCGGCCAACCTCGTCGCTCACCTCGGGATCGTCGGAATCGAAGCCGCATTGGGTGGGTAGGTCGAACGCCACGGACAGCCC
>JAFAQO010000543.1 GCA_019246375.1 Mycobacterium sp.
GCCCAGCAGGAACGCGCCCACGATGTTGACGACGAACGTCGGCCAAGGCCAGCGGCCCGGTTCGGTGGCCGCCAACGTCGCGAGTCCGGCCCGCGCCAGCGTGCCGATCGCGCCGCCGACGAAAACCGCGGCGAGCTCACGCGCGTCGAAACTGAACACAAGTCAAAGTAACGCCAACTAGCTTCCAGACCCGCGCACGGCGCGTCTTGCGGCGGGGCAGAATCAGGACCATGGCCGCCAACCCCCGCGCCGGGCAGCCGGCGCAACCAGAAGACCTCATCGATGTGGCCCACGTGGTCACGGCGTATTACACGATCGAGCCCGACCCGGATAACGTGGACCAGCAGGTGGTGTTCGGGACATCGGGCCACCGGGGGTCGAGTCTGGACGCCGCGTTCAACGAGGCGCACGTCCTGGCCACCACGCAGGCCATCGCCGAGTACCGCAAGGCGCAGGGCACCAGCGGGCCGCTGTTCATCGGCCGTGACACGCATGCGCTGTCGGAACCGGCGTGGGCGTCGGCGTTGGAGGTGCTGGCGGCCAACGACGTCGTCACCATGATCGACTCTGCCGACCGCTACACGCCGACACCTGCGGTGAGCCACGCGATCTTGTCCTTCAACCGCGGCCGGGCGGACGACCTCGCCGACGGCATCGTCGTCACCCCGTCGCACAATCCGCCGCGCGACGGGGGCTTCAAGTACAACCCGCCCAACGGCGGCCCTGCCGACACCGACGCGACCGGCGTCATTGCCAAGCGCGCCAACGAAATTCTGCGTGACGGGCTCAAAGAGGTGAAGCGGGTTCCGTTGGCCCGCGCGCTGGGGACCGCGCAGCGCCACGACTTCATGGACGCCTATGTCGATGATCTGATGAACGTCGTCGACATGCACGCGATCAGCGCGGAGAAGATCCGCATCGGCGCCGACCCGCTGGGTGGCGCGAGCGTCGACTATTGGGGTGCGATTGCCGAGCGGTACAACCTCGAACTGACCGTGGTCAATCCGCTGGTCGACCCGACGTGGCGGTTCATGACGCTCGACACCGACGGCAAGATCCGGATGGACTGCAGCTCGCCGAATGCGATGGCAGGGCTCCTCCGGGCTATGAAGGCCGACCCCGATGCGTACCAGATCGCGACCGGCAACGACGCGGACTCCGACCGGCACGGGATCGTCACCCCCGACGCGGGCTTGATGAACCCGAATCACTATCTGGCGGTGGTCATCGACTACCTCTACACTCACCGATCATCGTGGCCGGCCAGCCTCGCCGTCGCGAAAACCGCGGTCAGCTCGTCAATCATCGACCGGGTGGTCGCCGGCATCGGCCGGGAGCTCATCGAGGTGCCGGTCGGCTTCAAATGGTTCGTCGACCCGCTGATCGGCGGCACCATCGGTTTCGGCGGCGAAGAGTCGGCGGGGGCGTCGTTCCTGCGCCGCGACGGATCGGTATGGACCACCGACAAGGACGGGATCACGTGCGCGTTGCTGGCCGCGGAGATTCTGGCCGTCACCGGCGCGACCCCGTCCCAGCGCTATGAACAGCTGGCCGACAAATACGGCGCGCCGACGTATGCCCGGATCGACGCGCCCGTCGACCGCGAGCAGAAGGCTCGGCTGGCCAAACTGTCGGCCGACCAGGTCAGCGCCACCGAATTAGCGGGCGAGCAGATCACCGCAAAGCTGACTGAGGCGCCCGGCAACGGCGCGCCGCTGGGCGGGCTGAAGGTGACGACGGCCAACGCGTGGTTTGCCGCGCGACCGTCGGGGACCGAGGACGTCTACAAGATCTACGCCGAGTCGTTCCGAGGTCCCGAGCATCTGGCCGAAGTTCAACGCGCGGCGCAGGAGATCGTGGACAAAGTCGTCGGGTGAGCCGCTGATCAGCGACTTTGAACGCTAGTTGCAGGTGGTGTAGCTTCGATGGGCACACCTGAACGGGGCTATGGCGCAGTTGGTAGCGCACCACACTGGCAGTGTGGGGGTCAGGGGTTCGAGTCCCCTTAGCTCCACAAATGGAAAACCCGCTCGGGCCTTGGTCGAGGCGGATTTGTGCGTTTGCTGGCTGGACTTGGATCGGCCGGATTTTGACGACAACCGTGGCCTCATTGACGACAAACGGCTGATCTGCGGTGTCCCCACATTGGGATATTGGGACATGGCGCCGTAACGGCGGGCCGGAGCCGGCGACGCGCAGCGTTATCTTCCGTCGGAGGCTGAAGAACAGATCTTTGAGCTGGGCCAGCGATCGTCGGGCGTGCGGTTGAGCGCGAGAAGCTGCCAATTCGTCAGGTGCTCATGAGCTGTTGACCGCCGATAGACGACGGAGGCTGTGTGCAGTGTCGACGATGGTGTCGGTGAATGGACGCGTCTCCACCGGTGCGCCATCGCCGCCCACGATTGCGTTCGGCAACGTTGCGCGGCAGACCGACCGCTGGTCACCCAGTGAGACAAATTCAGCAGTCATTGGCCCTCCAGCAAACAGCGAAACGATCGTGCGTGTATCTACACCAATTGGACCCTATTTGTGGCGTAACGATCGTTTCGGTTTACAGCACGCTTGCCGGTCGTGATCCCCGGCTTCACAGGGCACATCCTGGGTGGCGGTCGCGGGTCCAGCTATCGCGCCGCGACTACCCGGTATTACCCCGGTGCAGTGGGCGGTGAGAGCGCGGAAGCCACGTCGCGGATTCCTGTGGCCAACGTGTTTGCGTTTGGCAGTTCGTACAGGTGGCTGAGCACGATCAGCCCAGGCATCAGTGAAACGAACAGGCTGGCCACGGCAGCGGCGTCGGCATCGGCTGGGAGCATGCCAGCGCTTTTCCATCGTTGTGCCAGCGCAGTGAATACCCCGGTGACCTTGGCGTAGAAGTGGTAGGCGAAGTCGCGCATCGCGGGTCGGCGCAGCGCCTCGGCCCATGCCGTCATCGAGATCTTCGTCAGGTCGTAGTCACCTTGCTGGCGTTCACAGAGGGCGCCGAGCATGGCTTGTAGCGTCTCGGCCGGCTCTGGTACGGGATCGCGGCTTGTCATCTCCGTCAGCAACAGATAAGTCCTGGATAACGACTCCTCGGCGGCAGCGTCGATGAGCTCATCCTTGCTGCGGAAGTACCGGTAGACCGAA
>JAFAQO010000566.1 GCA_019246375.1 Mycobacterium sp.
CAGCTTCGCGTTCGACTCGGCGGCGATCTCGGCTGCGCGGTCGACCGCATGCAACGACGTCTGCGAGCCGTCGGTCCCAACCACCACGACCTGATAGGCGCTCATTTAACCTCCAGGCATCGTTTGCCAGAGCCCTGAGTCAAGTCCAACGTATGTATTCGAGCATGCGCAAACTTTCAGCAGCCGCACACCTGGCGTTATGCCCGCAACCGGCGAGCTGGTCCGCTCATTCTTGTCTGGACGGCCATACGAGCTGGGCCGTCTCGATAATGCGGTGCGGTGATCTACGGGCCCCTCACAGTTGGGTCTGACCCGCATCCAGCCTGGACTTTGGTCGGTTGACCGAGTGCTCTACTGTTATTTCTTGAAGGCGTCTTTAACCTTTTCGCCGGCATCTTTGACGTTGGACTTCGCCTGGTCGCCCTTGCCCTCATCCCGAGCGCCCTGGTCACCAGTGACCTTGCCAACCGCCTCCTTGGCCTTACCGCCGAGGTCTTGTGCCTTGTTCTTCGCCTTATCCGTACCGCTCATAACCGTCAGCTCCTATTTCTTTCCAATCCGCCCATGTCGGACAACCTCAAGGCTCTAGGGATACCTCGCCAGCCAATCGTCAAACCTTGAGGAGCCAGACAGCAACCACATATTCCTCGGGGTCGAACTCCGAACGTGTTACCCACGCCAGGGACGCGCATGAAGTCGAGAGCCTGTACGTCTTGCTGTGACCCCGGTGGGTTGGTCCAGCTTGAGTGAGAATCTTGCCGCCCGTGCTGTGGGCAGGAAGGGCGATCACGATGGTAACGAGGAAACGGCACACCCCTGAGCAGGTGGTGCGCAAACTGACTCAGGTTGACCGGATGCTGGCGGAGGGCCAAGAGGTCGCGGATGTGTGCCGCGAACTGCAGGTCTCTGAGCAGACTTATTATCGCTGGCGCAACCAGTTCGGCGGGTTGAAGGTCGAAGACGCGAAGCGGCTCAAGGAACTCGAGCGCGAGAACGCGACACTCAAACGGCTGTTGGCGGAGGCGGAGTTGGGTAGCCGCGGCGCAACGGCTATATCGAATCGTTCAACGGCAGGGTCCGCGACGAATGCCTCAACATCGGTGTCTTTTGGTCACTGGCCCACGCCCGCATAGTCATCGCAGATTGGAAGCATCAATACAATCATCACCGGCCCCACTCCGCCCTCGGCTATCAGCCGCCAGCCCACTACGCCGCCACCTGTGGCCACCGTGGTCGAGTTAGAACATTGGGGCACATTGCGATTCGGTGACACCGGTGGGTTGCGATGCCGTGGTAGGCGAAGTCGACGCGATACCGTTAGTTTTAGTTGTTGACAACCAGATCATCCGAGAAGCGGAAAGCAATGGAGAACAAGGGGTTAAGTGTGGCGTGCTGCTTCTTGGACGAGCTGCACGCGCGAGGTCAGCCCGAGTTTCGTGTAGACGTGGGTGAGGTGGGTTTGCACGGTGCGCGGTGAGACGAAAAGCCGTGTGGCGATGTCCTTATTGCCCAATCCCTCACTGACCAGGCGGACGACGTCGCGCTCGGCCGGGGTGAGCGACGCCCAGCCGCTGGTGGGTCGTTTGCGTTCGCCGCGGCCGCGTTGGGCATACGCGATCGACTCCTCGGTGGACAGTGCGAAGCCCTCGGCCCACGCGGAATCGAAGTCCTTGTCACCCAAGAGATCACGAACCGCCCTCACCGAGGCCTCGTAGCCCGCGTCCCACACCTTGAAGCGGACCGCGTCGATCCGCTGCCGACTGCCCTGTGCCGCGCCGAAGAGCCGGGCGGCTTCACGGTGACTACCGGCCTCACCGGCCAGAGCGGCGAGGCACTCCAGGGTGTCGGAAATACCCAGGTACGCGTGCACTTCGGCGGCACACGCGAGCGCGTCGTGGGCGTCGTGTTCGGCCTGGTCCGGCTCACCCTGCGCGATCGCCACGCGAGCGCGTGTGGTCAGCGCCCACATCAGGTGCCAGCCGGCCGTCGTCGCGACGGCGTCGTCGGCCCAGCGGCGGGCGGCGAGCAGATCCCCTCCCGCCAGTGCGGCTTGCGCACTGTGGGCGAGCATTATCGCCGCGGCCGCGGGCGGCAGGCCACTAGGGTGCTGAGCCGCCGCGGTCGCATTGAGCACCGTTGCAGCATCACCGGCGGCCAGCGCCGCGGCAGCCAACGCCGTGTTGGCGGCGCCCACGGTAAGCCCACCCAGCTCGGACGCAGCTTCGAGAGCCGCGTCGGCGGCGGCGCGGGCGGCGCTGATGTCACCCTGCCACGCGAGTGCGAGGCCCTGGTACGCGAGGCTATGCACCCTCCGGATGTCATCGTGAGCTGCCTCGGCCTCGGCCACCAGGTCGCCGAATTGTGTGACGGCTGCGGCCGGATCGCCCTGGTATAGCTGCGCCGTCCCAAGGCAGAAGCGGCACTGACGCGAGGTCCACCCGTCGCCGATCGCGTCGGCGAGGTCGCGTCCTTCTTGGGCGGCCGCGCGCGCCGCAATCGGAATACCCGCCACGACCGCCGCCCCGAGTGCCTGCCAGCCGAGAAGCTGGCTGAGTCTCCACCGGTCGTCCAACTCCCGAGCAAGGCTGATCGCCTCGGCGAAGTACGGCCGGGCCACCTCAGGACCGTTCCAGACGGCAATCAAACAGCAGGCGGTCAGCGCCCGGGCCAGCAGGGCCGAGTCGCCGATGCCGCGCGCAATCGCTACCGCCTGTTGGGCCTGATCCAGGCTGGCGGCGGCGTTGACCCAGGCGTCGAGCGGGGCCCGGTCGGCGAGCGCCCTGGCCCGTATTGTGGCCGGCACCTCGATGTGCAGTGCGTCGATGTCCGCGAGCACGGCATCGAACCAGGCCAGCCCTTCCCGGACGCGTCCCCGTGCCTGCCACAGCGGCTGCAGCGACGACGCCAGCGCTAACGCCAGCTCGACGTCGGAGTTTTCGCGGCTCCATCCGAACGCGGCGCGCAGGTTGTCGATCTCAAGCTCGGCCTGCTCGAGGCGCTGCTCATAATCACTGCCTGCCGGCGCGTCGAGCAGCGCCGCCAATGCCGTGTAGTAATCGCGGTGGCGCGATCGCACGCCATCGGCCTCGCCGGACTCGCCGAGTTTTTCCAGTGCGTATTGGCGCACCGTCTCCAACTGCCGGTATCGCGTTGCGCTGCCTGCGTGGTCAGCCACGACAAGTGACTTGTCGACTAGCAGCGTGAGCTGATCGAGTACCTGGTAGCGCTCAACATCACCGCCGCCGGCGACCGCTTGGGCGGCCTCGAGGTCGAAGCCGCCCAGAAAGACAGCCAGCCGCCGAAACAACACCCGCTCAGGCCCGGTTAACAGCGCATACGACCAATCCACCGAGGCGCGCAGGGTCTGCTGGCGGCGCACCACGGTGCGCGCCCCGCCGGTCAACAGCCGGAACCGGTCATGCAGACTGTCGAGGATCTCGGCCAGCGACAAGGCCCGCATCCGCGCTGCGGCCAGCTCGATCGCCAGCGGCAACCCGTCGAGGCGCCGGCAGATCTCGGTCACCGCCGCGGCAGCAGTGTCGTCGCTGACGGCGAAATCGGCCCGTACTCGGCGCGCACGGTCGGTAAACAGCTCGATGGCTTCATCGGCCAGCGACAGTGACGGCACCCGCCAACTCACCTCGCCCGACACGCTGATGGGTTCACGACTGGTCGCCAACCCGCTCAGCCTGGGCGCCCTGCCCAGGAGGGCGGCGGCCAGATCGGCGCACGCGTCGAGCAGATGCTCGCAGTTGTCCAGCACCACCAGCATCTGACGGTCGGCGACATGCCGCAGCAAGGTGTCCATGGTGGAACGGCCCGGTTGATCGGGTAGCCCCAGCGCGCGGGCCACCGTCACCGGCGCCAGCTCCGGGTCGGTGATCGGCGCCAAATCCACATACCACACGCCATCGCCGAACTCGCCGGACATCTTGGCGGCGACTTGGATCGCCAGCCGGGTCTTGCCCACTCCACCCGCACCGGTCAACGTCACCAATCGGTTCTCGGCCAGCAACTCCCGCACCTCGTTCAGCTGTGCTTCGCGGCCCACAAAACTAGTCAGCTGCGTCGGAAGATTGGTTGCCGCAACGGCTTTCGGCGTACGGAGTGGTGGGAACTCGTTTACCAGGTCCGGATGGCACAGCTGCACCACCCGTTCGGGGCGCGGTAGGTCCCGCAGCGAATGGGTGCCAAGATCGGTGATCCACGCGCCCTCAGGGAGTCGCTCGGCCACCAGTGGTTCGGTCGCGCCCGACAGGACGGTCTGGCCGCCGTGGGCCAGATCGCGCAGCCGCGCCGTCCGGTTGATAGTCGGGCCGGCGTAATTGCTCTCATCGCGCAACTGCACCTCGCCGGTATGCACGCCGATGCGCAGCCGAATCGGCGCCAGCGGCGCCCGCTGCAGCTCCAGTGCACACCCCACCGCATCACTGGCCCGCGCGAACGCCGCCACAAAGCTGTCGCCCTCACCCTGCTCCACCGGGCGCAACCCGTCATGAGCAGCGATCACCGCGGACACGACCTGGTTCAGCCGCGCGATCGCAGCGGTCATGTCCTCGGGTTGGGTCTCCCACAGCCGCGTCGAGCCCTCGACGTCGGCCAACAGCAGCGTCACCGTGCCCGTCGGCAGCTCGCTCACGCCCAACTCGCTCCAGTCCACCAGCGGCGCATCCGTGCGGCGATCGATCTCGCTCATGCTAGCCAGCATGCGGCCACCATGAGCGGCAAAACAGCAGCACAACCGCGGACATTGGCGCCGATCGCCCTTGTATCTACGACCCCCCAGCGCGCAGATCTACGCATTACCGCCGATGGTTTTGGCCTCACCACGTCGGATAGTCGACTCGAACCCGACCCACGGAGGCCACCATGACCACCGACACCGCCCAAACGAGGCCCTGCCCCAGCGCCTTCGACGCAGGCCAGCCAAGCATGCCTAGATACCAGGAAGTCTCGGCGGGTAAAACAGGACAACGCCAACCTCGGCTCAAGATCGCTGCCGACTCGCGTACGCCAGCCAGTTGCTGCGGATTCCGCCTGGCAAGGTCAAAGAGCTGCTGGTGATC
>JAFAQO010000254.1 GCA_019246375.1 Mycobacterium sp.
TACGCCCACACCTCGATTGATCGGACGCTGGAAAGCAGCATCGACCCGAAGTACGGTCGGACGATCCGCCGTGCCGCGGCCAAGACACGCACCCGCGATCACCTGCAAGCGCTGGCAAAGCTGACTCACGTGGTTGACGGACGCCGCCGACTGATCAGCGATCCGCCGCTGCTTGTGCCGATCGACGAGCTTGTCGGCGAGAGTGAAGCACGCCGATACGAACAGCAGATGAGTGCACTGCTAGACGCCTATGAGGCAAGCTTGCCTCATGCCCGCCGCGTGCTTGTCCGCCGCTTCGAGTACGCGGCGGGGGCACGCCAGGTCGTCGGCGTCGGCAGCGTTGGCACGCGCGTGTGGGTGGTTCTGCTGTGGGGCCGCGACGAAAACGATCCGCTGCTCATGCAAGTCAAGGAGGCGCAGCGTTCCGTCCTCGAGCCTTATCTCGGTCCTGGCGACTATGCGAACGCAGGAGAACGGGTTGTCGTCGGTCAGCGGTTGATTCAGGCCAGCAGCGACATCTTGCTCGGCTGGTTGCACGCTGTCGGGCCGGACGGACACGAGGCTGACTACTATGTGCGCCAACTGCGCGACTGGAAGGGGTCGGCGCACGTTGAGGCTATGCGCCCGGCGATGCTTGCCGATTATGGACGAGCATGCGGGCACGTCTTGGCCCGCGCACACGCCCGCACCGGAGACCGCGTTGCGATCGCAAGTTATCTCGGCAAGGGCGATGGGGCCGATTCGGCGCTGACCAGGTTCGCCGAAAAGTACGCCAAGCAGAACAAACGCGACTACGCCGCTCTCGGTGAGGCAGTCGCCAGTCACCGCGTCGCAGCGCAGGTCGAGAAGTAAGCGCGGCCGGTTAGCCTACGGCTCACCTCTCGTCATCAAGAACTTCGCTGGCCAACTCCCGCAGCACGCGACGATCTTCGGCGAGCGCCGCGCGGCCGGCCGAGGTGGCCTGGTAGACGCGACGGGTGCGCCCGTCGACGACTTCGCGACGGGAAATCAGTAGACCATCGGCTTCGAGTCGGTGCAGCGTCGGATACAACGTGCCCGGACTGACCTGGTATCCGTGCTGTTTCAGCTCCTCGGTCAGCCACGCACCGTGCACCTCGTCGACGGCGGCGTGATGGAGGATGTGCAGTCGCACCGCCGCGCGCTTGAATTCCCGCATCAACACCACCTACGCCAACAAGTGGCGAAACCGATATCGGGTGGCGATTCTACGGCGCGGTTTATGAGCAGCGCAGCAATGTCATGAACCCGAAGTCCATGTGCAACTGCTGGTGGCAGTGCAGCAGGGACAGGCCGGGTTGATCGGCGACGAAGTCGACGTCCATGGTCTGGTAACCGCCGAGCATCGCGACGTCTTTGCGGATGCCGGCAGTGGGTGTGCCGGCAATATTCGCGATCTCAAAGGTATGCCGGTGCAGGTGCATAGGGTGGAGGTCGTCGGTGGCGTTACGAAACCGCAGCCGGTACCGCTTGCCATAGGCGATATCGAGCACCGCTTGCTTGTTGTCCATCGCGAACGCTACGCCGTTGATGGTCCACACGTTGAACCCGTTGTGGGCGGCGTTGCGCTTTTCGATGAGCAGGTCGATGACGCGATCGGCCACCGGCCCGGTCTGGCCGGCTGCGGCGAAAAGTCCGTAGTCCCAGCGAAATGGTGGCGGCGGCGCCCACTGCGGGCTGCCGCTGCGCCCCGCGTATTCGACGACGGCACCCATTCCGGCTTGGCGATCGTCGTCGGATAGATCACCGAGGACCCAGATACCCGGGTTGGTCATTTCCACGATCGTCGAGATTCGTTCCCCGGCGCCCATCCACAACACCGGCACCCCAACCTGTTTCGGCACCGGGTTGCCATCGAGAGCGACGACGGTGAAGGTGTGGCCGGGCAGGGCGAGGCTACGGGTTTCGGTTGCACTGCCGTTGAGCACATGCAGCATTACCCGGTCGCCGGTTTTCACGCGAATCGGATCGCCATGGCCGAGGGTGCGGCCGTTGATGGTGAAGGTTTCGTAGCCGATCTCATAGCCATGCGGCATCCCCGCGGCCGCCGACGCGGCCATGGCCTGCTCGCCCTTGTCCTTCAGTGCGGCGACTGATTCGCCGGCCAGGAAGTCACTGGACATCTCTTCGCTCTGGTTGAGAGTGGGCTCGAATTCCTTGAGTGTCAGGAAAACTTCGCGATCGTAGGCTCCGGCTTCGTGTTTGGGTTCGATGTAGACGGGGCCGACCAGGCCGCTGTATTGACCGCCGCTCAGGTCGGCGCCCGGGGTGAGGTGGGTGTGATAGAAGCGAAAGCCGGACGGGCCCGGCAGAAACGAGATCCGCCGCATGCCGTGCGCGGGAATGAACGGAGTGCCCTCTTCGGCGGAGCCGTCGACGTCAACCGGTACCCGCTGCCCGTGCCAGTGCAATTGTTCGGCGGTGTCGGTGTCGTTGTAGACGTCGACCCGAGTCTGCTTACCCTCGGTGAACCGCAGCAGCGGGCCGGGGAATTGGCCGTTGTAGGTTGTGGTCGTCACGAGTTTGCCGGGTGCGACCTCCACATCGCTCCGCCCGATGCGCAATGTGTAGTCGGCCTTGCCGGGAGCACGCGAACAGCCCGCCGTTGTCCCCGCGGCGAGGCCCCCGGTGGTCAATATCGCAAGGCTGCTCCACTTGAGGAAGTCACGTCGCTCAACGGGCTTCACTGGCATGCATTCTCCGGCTGCCATGCGGCCCCTGGGCATGCGGTAGTCGGCGCCATGACACTCGCGCCGAACCTCGGGCCGCAAACTCGGACCCCGATATCGTATTCCGATAACTTCGCGTGCGAAGCGTACCGCAGCCGCGGTCTACCGCGGGGGACGTGAGCTACATGCTGGCGGCTGACAGGACGCCGGTGGCGTCGACAATCACATATCGGGGCTGCCGATGCCCCGGTCGCGGGCGATGGGAGGCGTGATGAATGCGAAGGCGGTGTTCGAATTCGCCGGCGTTGTGGTGGAGCGCAACGGTCTGCGGGCGCTGGATGGATTCACCGCCGCAGTTCCGGAGCAGGGCGTCACCGCGGTATTTGGACCGTCGGGATCGGGGAAGTCGACGCTGCTGCGATTGTGCAATCGACTGGAAGTGCCCACGAGCGGACAAGTGTTGTTCTGCGGCAAAGACGTCGCTGGAATCGACCCGCTGTGGTTGCGGCGTCAGGTTGGCATGTGTTTCCAGCGTCCGACGCCGTTTCCGGGCACGGTGGCCGACAATCTGCGAGTGGCCGACCCTGACGCGTCCGAGGCACGAATGCAGGACATGCTGGCGCGGGTGGCGTTGACCGGATCGTGGCTGGATCGCGACGCGGCCGCGCTCTCGGGCGGCGAAGCGCAACGGATCTGTCTGGCCCGCACATTGATGGCGCAACCGCGGGTGCTGCTGCTGGATGAACCCACCTCCGCCGTCGACGCTGCCGCGGCGAGGGTAATCGAACAGGCGGTGCGCGAACTGGCCAACCGCGGCATTCCCGCCCTGTGGGTCAGTCACGACCCGGCACAGGTGGAGCGGATCGCTGACCGAGTCTTGGGGATAGAGCATGGCCGATGCAGTGGGCTGCGACCCGCCGTGCCCGAGCCGGAAAACGGAAAGGCGGCGCAATGAGAGGCGAGGTGAGTTGGGTAGGACTGGCGACGTCGCTGGCATTGGTGGCGTTCGCGGCCGGAATTTCGCTGTGGCAGCGGCTCGGTCTGCAGCGAGAGGTGTTGTGGTCGGCGGCTCGGGCGCTGGCCCAGCTGCTGCTGGTAGGGGGCGCGTTGACGTTGCTGTTTGCGCCGGGCCGTTCGTTGTGGTGGTCGTGGGCGTGGACGGCGGCCATGGTCGCGTACGCGGGGGACGTCGCCCGCAGACGTGCACCGGAGGTGCCTCGGCTGGGAAGGTTGGCGGTTGCGGCGTTCGCTACCGCAGCGGTGGTCACGCTGGGGGTGTTATTCGGGCTGCGGGTGTTTCCGTTGCAGCCCCGGACCCTGGTGCCGATCGCGGGGATGATGATCGGCAACTCGATGACCGCCACGGTGCTGGTGGCCCGCCGGCTGATCGACGAGCTGCGCGACAAACGCGACGAGGTTGAAGCCCGACTCGCCCTCGGGCAGCCCTACCGACAGGCGGCCACCCCTTATCTGCGGGTGGCGTTGCGATCGGCCCTGTCCCCGCAGATCGAGACCACTAAGGCCACCGGGCTGGTGTTCCTGCCCGGTGCCATGACCGGGCTCATCCTCGCCGGGGTGCCCCCGGTGCAAGCCGTTCTCGTGCAGGCGATCGTGATGTTCGTCATCCTGGCGTCGGTCGCGGTCACCACGGTCGTGGTGGCGCTGGGCCTGGTGCGATTGGTTTTCACCCGCGACCACCGGTTGCTGCCGCTGAGCCAGCGCCCAGGTAAGCCCGCCCGGGACAACCGCCGCATGAACATTCGTAGAACTGTTTGACTGCCACCGTCATGGGGTCTGTACTTGACGGCGGTCGTTCGTCGACGCCGAACGCGATTCGTGTGCGCTTGCATGCAAGCGCGGCGGTGGTGATACCAGCCTGGGAGGTGCTCGTGACAACACGTTGGGTTTTCGAGGCTCAGCGTCGCGAGACGCCCGTCAACCGGGTGTCATGACGTTGCCGCTGCTAGGCCCGTTGACGCTCTCGGGCTTTCAGCACGCCTGGTTCTTCCTGTTTCTGCTGATCGTGCTGCTGATGCTCGGACTTTATGTCGCAGTGCAGTTCACCCGCCGCCGACGGGTTCTGCG
>JAFAQO010000285.1 GCA_019246375.1 Mycobacterium sp.
TCGACGGCCAAATCCTTATTGAGCAGGCGCGGCGTTCCGGCACCGGGCGGGCACAGCCGCAGGGCCTCGTGCAGCACGCGCACGGTGTGGCCGAGCCGGGGCACGTCGTCGGGGGTCAGCGGCCGGTCGCCAAGTGCGCTGACCTCATCGAACACTCGGTCTTGGACGGCGGGATGGTGCCCGAGCGCCCAGAGTGAGTACGTGAGAGTGGTGGATGTGGTGTCGTGGCCGGCGAGGATGAACAGCACCAGCTCGTGGCAGATTTGATCGTCTGAGAGTGGTTGGCCGGTGTGCGGATCGGCTGCGGTGATCAAAGCACGCA
This sequence comes from Mycobacterium sp., assembly GCA_019246375.1. Taxonomy (GTDB): domain Bacteria; phylum Actinomycetota; class Actinomycetes; order Mycobacteriales; family Mycobacteriaceae; genus Mycobacterium. Next base: position 323 of record JAFAQO010000285.1, read on the forward strand.
CCAGTGGTGCGTCTCGCGCGGGGTCCGCGCGCACCGCGGCGAGGATCTCGGCGGCCAGCTGATGCAAAGTCGCACTGGCCCCGCGGGCCCGCTGCTGGCCCGGGGTGGGCACCCATTGCGGCAGATTCACGGGCCGAACTGCGCGGTCGGCGACCCAGGAGAGCGCGGTGCGCAGCGCTGGCCCGACGGTGTCGGCCCTGGCGTCGAGGTCCAGCCCGAGCACAGAGCGGCCGAGCGCCCGCAGGGTGAGGGCTCGGCATTCGGTGTCCAGGTCGACTGTCGCGCCCTCGCCCCACCCGTCGACCACCGTCTGCGCCGCCGCCGCCATGTGGCCGGCGTAGCGCGGCACATGCTGTTTGGTGAACATCGGCTGCAGGGTGCGGCGCCGCGGCAGCCATTGGCGGTGCGGGAGGTCCAGCAAGTTGCCGCCCATCAGCCGGTACATCTGGATCGTGCTCGGCGTCCCGCCTCGGTCGGCGATCTCGTCGGTGCGGCCCAGCACGTCCCGGGCGCCCTGCGGCGAGGCGATCAACACCGCCGCGGGGAAAAGCCATTTGGGCCCGAGCACGATACGGGTGACGGGGCCGCCGGCATCGAGGAGCTCCTGAAACCCGTCGATGAGGGACCGCACCGCCCTGAGCTGCTGCCGGTAGGGCAGCGGATTTTTTGGCGCCAGCGGCAGCTTAGCGACTTCGGCCGATTCCGGCGCCTCAAGCATGGCAGTTCACTTTTCTGGAAAACCAGCCTCGAACATCACATCCCTGCCGTTCGGCGGTTCTGACGGTCATGGCGCGCAGACGCGAGTTCAATATTGTCAGCGCCCAGCCCTGAGGACACGAGTAGCGCTCTACTCGTTTGAGTCGTTTTAGCGGTTCGCGTCGACACAACTCTGCGAGAAGTGGCGAAGAATGTTCGCCCCGGGCGATCGCGGTCAGCAGGGCCTTGTTCGCTCCTGCTGGACGGCAAAATCATGCATGAAAACCCGCATGGAACGGTGCGTATCTGTCACGCCAGCGCGATACGTGCCACCCACAGGGTGAGGAACGCGAGTAGGCCGCCGATACACAGCAGATGGTCGCGACAAATTGACCGGGCTAGGCGGCTCTGTGCGGCCGGGCTGTCCAAGCGCTTGCCGAGTCGAACCGCATTGGGGACCGTATGGATCAAAGCCAGCAGAATTGGGACACCCGCGAGCAAGACCGACGCGGCTAGCAACCAACCGGGATCGTGTCCCCGGACCGCCCGAATTCCCAACGCGCACAACAGGATCACCATCATAAGGGCGATCAGCCGGCCCATCGGCCGCGATGTCGTCGTCGCTCGGTGGTAATAGCCGGCGATGGACGCGAGCACCGGTTCGGGTAGCTCATCGCCCGCATGTCGGTGCGCCAACACCTGAACGTCGAAGATCAGATCCATCCACAACACGGCCAGCAGGAACCCGGCGCAGGCGGTGATCAGCGACGTCGCAGCGCTCACCCGTTCCATGATCCCGCCAGACCGCTACGGTAACGCTGTCACCGGCTTGAGAATCGTCAGACCGAACCGTCGTGAGGGAGAAACCCATGGCAATCCGCGTCGCTCACATCGGCACCGGAAACGTCGGCCGGCTGGCGCTGAACCAGCTGATCACCGATCCACGGTTCGAGCTGACCGCGGTGTGCGTGTCTTCGGACGCCAAGATCGGCAAGGACGCGGGCGAGCTGGCCGGGCTCGACGTGTCTACCGGCGTCACGGCTACCAATGATTTGGAGGCGCTGATAGCCACCCAAGCCGAATGTGCTGTCTATTGCGCGATGGGCGACAACCGCACGCCCGAGGCATTCCAGGACTGTCTACGCATACTGGCCGCCGGCAGCAACATCGTGGGCTCCGCGCCGGGAATGCTGCAGTTCCCCTGGCAGTTGCTGCCCGACAAGTACATCTCGCGGGTGGAAGACGCTGCTCGCCAAGGTAATTCAAGCGTGTTCATCACTGGAGTCGATCCCGGTTTCGCCAACGATCTGATTCCGTTCGTGTTCGCCAGCACATGTCAGACCATCGAGCAGGTGCGCTGCATGGAAATTGCCGATTACGCCACGTATGACGGCGCGATCGTCATGTTCGACGTCATGGGCTTCGGCAAGCCGCTCGATGAGCTTCCGCTCCTGCTGCAACCCGGCGTGCTGAGCATCGCGTGGGGCACCTCGATCCGGCAACTGGCGGCTGGACTCGGCATCGAGGTCGACGACATCACCGAAACCTACGAACGCGAACCGGCGCCGGAGGCCTTCGACATCGCGGCGGGCCATGTCCCGAGGGGAAGCGTCGCCGCGATGCGATTCGAGATTCGCGGCATGGTCAAAGGTCAGCCGGCGATCGTCGTCGAGCATGTGACCCGGTTGCGTGAAGACCTGCGCGCCGACTGGCCACAACCTGCGCAGCCCGGCGGCTCGTATCGTGTCGAGATCACCGGTGAGCCGTCCTACGCCGTGGACATCTGCCCGGCCAGCCGCAAGGGCGACCACAACCACGCCGCGATCGTGGGCGCCGCCGGACGAATCGTGAACGCCATTCCTGCGGTGGTCGCGGCGCCGCTGGGAATCAGGACGACATTGGACCTGCCGCTGATCAGCGGAAGAGGGTTGTACCGAAGTGTATTGGGTCACGGCTGAACGAAAAACGCGTACGGTAGCCTGACCCGTCATGGGACGCGTGGACGGAAAAGTGGCACTGATCAGCGGCGGGGCTCGGGGTATGGGGGAGTCCCACGCGCGGCTGCTCGTGGCCGAGGGCGCCAAAGTGGTGATCGGGGACATCATCGATGACCGCGGCAAGGCGGTTGCCGATGAGCTCGGCTCGGGTCCAGGGGGAGCGGCACGCTACGTCCACCTTGACGTCACCCAACCCGACGAGTGGCAGGCCGCGGTGTCCACCGCGGTGCAGGATTTCGGCAAGCTCGATGTGCTGGTGAACAACGCCGGCATCGTGAATTTGGGTCAGCTGAAGACGTTCGATCTGGCGAAGTGGCAACAGATCATCGACGTCAACCTCACCGGCACCTTTTTGGGCATGCAGGCGGTGGTCGAGCCGATGACCGCTGCGGGTGGCGGCTCAATCATCAACATCTCATCGATCGAAGGACTCCGGGGCGCGCCGATGGTTCATGGTTACGTGGCCTCGAAGTGGGCCGTGCGGGGGATAACCAAATCCGCGGCACTCGAGCTGGCGTCACAGAAGATCCGCGTCAACTCAATCCATCCGGGCTTCATCCGCACCCCGATGACCAAGCATCTGCCTGACGACTCGGTCACGATCCCGCTCGGACGACCGGCAGAGTCGGCCGAAGTCTCGACATTTGTGGTCTTTCTGGCCAGCGACGAGTCGTCGTATGCGACCGGTAGTGAGTTCGTGGTGGACGGCGGTCTGGTGACCGACGTTCCGCACAAGCTCAGGTAGCTCTAACGGCACTTGTCGATGATGGTTTCGGCGAACCGCTCGATCGACGAGCGGTACCGCTCACCGGGATACTTCAGCGCATCCGAGCCGCCGGTTTCGACCCCTCCGGCGCCTGCCCAGGGAGCGCACATCACCGCGGTGACGCCAAGGTCCTCGGCCCGCCGATAGAGATCGACCGACGGCGACTCGAACAGCCCCAGCATGATGTCGAATGGTTCGTCCTGCCGCCCATACTCGCGCCGCAACGCGGTCAGCTTCTCGACATAGTGGACCGCGCCGTCCCAGGCGTAGGCGGTGCCGACCCAACCATCACATAGCCGTGCGGCGCGGCGTAGCGCCGCATCCGACTCACCACCACACAGAATCGGCACCGGCGATGTCGGGTGCGGTTCGATCATCAACTCGGGGACTTGGTAGTAGCGGCCACTCCACGACACCCAGCCGCCCCGCCACAATGCGCGCAGCGCGGGGATCATTTCATCCAACCGCTTGCCCCGATTGCCGAAATCCTGGCCCAGAACGTCGAACTCCTCGCGCATCCAGCCGGCCGCGACAGCCAGCGAAACCCGGCCGTCAGAAATCACCGACGCGGTGGCGACCAGCTTGGCCACCTGCAGCAGAGGACGGGCGGGCGCGATGTAGACCGCGTTGGAGAACCGCAGCCGAGTCGTCACCGACGCCATGGCTCCGATCAGCACCCACGAATCCGGCCAGGCGGTGTCCGGTGGCCACATGGGACGGCCGGTTGGCGACGGGTATGGCGACGCCAGGGCACGCGGGTAGATCAGATGGTCGGCGCAGATGATTCCGTCGTAGCCGGCCTCGTCTAGCATCCGAGCCACCGCAGGCGCCTCGGTCGCGTCCATAAATGCTGTGCCAGACCAAAATTGCATTGTTGTCGCTATCGTCGACGACCTTGCTCGGAAAACCGGACCAGACATCGCAGTGACCCGACCGGCCCGCTGCGCCCGGCCGCAGCGACTCGAAGTACCGGCCACCCATGTTCAGCGGCCGCCGCGGCAAGTCCCGATCGCGGGTTCACCGGTCGCGGACAGCCAAGTAACTTGCTTGCAGCTAAGGTCATTGGCGGCTCACTTTGCTCCCAAGAACCTTTGCAACGCCACATCTTTCACTTAGTGGCGGTTATGTACTGGGAGCACATGATGCTGTCGACTCGTGCGTCCACCTCGGGCGGGGTCCTTCCGTAGCCGGCTTGCAAGTCGAGCGTGCTCCTGACCGGATCGACGGCCCAACCGTGATCACGCAACCATTCTGCGGGGTCGGTCTTGTTGTCGTCGTAGGTAAGCGCCGAAAACTCAACATCACCGGACATATTGACTCCGGGATAGGTTGCTTCTAGAGCGAAGAGCTGCTCAGAGTCCAACCGGGAGCCCAAAGCTCCCACCGCGACTTGACTGCCCGATTCGGAAAGCAGATCGATGCGGGTGAACAACGCATCCTGCGCTGCGCCGGTCAAGTAGGGCAGCAATCCCTCCACCGACCATGCGGTGGGTCTACCTGGATTGAATCCCGCTGCCTGCAACGGTATATCCCAGTCCTCCCGCAGATCTGCTGCAACGTCCTTGCGCTCGGCAGCCGGCTCAGCCCCGTGGTCGGCAAGCACACGGGTCTTGAACTCAAGCACTTTCGACTGATCGACCTCGAAGACCGTTGTGTCGGCAGGCCACGCAAGCCGGTATGCCCGCGAATCCAAGCCGGCGGCGACGATCACCGCCTGCCGAATGCCGTCGTCAGCGGCGGCGAGAAAGAAGTCGTCGAAGAACCGCGTTTGCACGCCGTATAGACGGGGGAAAGTCGTCGCGTTCTCCGATGTCGGGGGGTTGGCGAGCAACCCGGTGAGATATGGGTCTGCTGAGGCGGTGATGAAGTGCTGAGCGTAGTGGTCTTGGACCAACGGCTGCGGGGTCATGGCATGTACCGCACGCCAGCCGGCCACCAGCAGCGCGGTGTAGCCCACGCTGCTGATGATGTCCCACTGGTCGTTGTTCCGGCGTTGCCATCCCGGTGTCGTCATCCTGAATCGCCTTCCATCTCGCTATGGCGTGTAGGGCGGAACAGATACGCGCCGACGGTGATCACGCGGTCATCAACTCCCTCGTCATGCAAGACCGTCCGGACACCAACCGTCCCATCGGTGCCGGCGATCCCTTCCGCTTCGACCCGGAACGGCCCCGCCTTACCGCGCGCAACGAACATCACGTGCGAGGACACGCCTTGCAGCTGATCGCTGCCTGCGATGGCGGCCGCCCGCTCAAGGGATGCCGTCTCGAGAACAACGAACTGTGGTCCGATGTGCAGCGCGGCATCGGGTGAGGCCACCTGCGCCGCTATTTTCGGGAGCGCCCAATGCCCATCAGAGCGACAGCGCACGCCGAATACCTGCCAGAGGGGCGGCAGATCGGGGGAGTCGATCACCTCAATGGGCTCTACTGACATCCGCCCGAGGCCCTCGGGCGGCGTACCGATGCTGATGCCCTGGCCTTCTGTTAGGGCGAGCACTCGATCGGGCCGATCCGCATCGACAATCCGCGAACGGCTGAAGCCCAACTGCCGCCCGCGCCTCAGCGTCTCAGAAAAGATTTCGATGCGATGTACGTCTCGACCGGGATCGAGGATGTGACACGAGTGGATGACCGGGTTGGGGACTGCTTCGAGGTCGGACATGCCGCCCCCCTCTGGCGAGGCAATCCCCAACACGGCGAGCAGCAGACCACCCGTCGCGTTGCGCATGTCGCGGCGAAGTGTGACGGTATTGTCGGTCGGCCCGAGGTCCATCGAATCGTAGCGACGACCGATGTAGCGGTAACTCAAAAGTCCGCCCCACCGCCGTCGAAGCTCCGCGGCGTACGCCTCAGGGTCACTGGCAAGCTCGCGAATGTCTCGCAGCATGCAGCTCTCCCTTCCCTCGATGGCAACCTACCGGCATCGCCACCGGACACGCCTCTGGGCTCGCTAATGCGCTTCGCCGATACGTCCGGGCCAACCGGATGCGTGCGACTGAAGGCTGGAATGCGCTATCCGGTTCGCGCTGTGCTGCAAAGTCTTTGGGACCTTGGCGACTGTGTCTCCGGGTACCTACCGGCTGGCATTCGGGTGCCTCAGCGGCCGAACAGGCCGACCATCGTCCCGCGACCTAGCGCGTGCCCCTTGGCGAGGGTCAGGCGGCCTTTGGGAGGCGAAGGTACGCGCGGATCGTCGTTTCGTCCGGTGTGGTGTGGCTGCGCACCAAATCGGCCACGGCGTGGACCACGAACAGTGCACGTCCGCGGGCAGTGTCGCTTTGGTACGGTCGACGTCCGGCAAGTGGGTCGTCGAGGTGTCCGCGGTCGCGTGCTTCGCAGATCAAGTGGCCCTCGTCTTGCCAGAAGGCGACCCGGCATGCTTCACCGGCGTGCTGCACGCCTATGGTCGCCAACTCATTGCCGATCATTTGGAGATTGGCCACTGTTTCCGACGGCAAACCGACCCGCTGGCCGTATGCGGCAGCGAAAGCCCGCACGCCGCTGAGGTCTGCGAGGTCATGCAACGTGTAGGTCTCCGCTGTCGAGTTGCTGGGAAGTGGCTGGTTGTAGTACGCCCATACCGCCTCCGGCGCAAAGGCGGCGCTGTCCTGTTCGCCCTGCCCGGTCTGCCAGAGCACCGGGTGGGTGATGCGGGCATCTGCAATCACGCCGAGATCAAGATGTGCCGCGTCGTAAGGGCACAGCACGGTGATGTCCCACCCCGCGAAAGCGTTATTGATCAGTGCCTCGTGTTGCACGCAGGCGGGGTACTCGTCTTTTGAGCGGCTCGACCATATCGGTTCCCCGATTATGCGGACCGGCTTGGGAGCGTGCTGCGCAGCGAAGCGGCCCAGCACACCGCCGAGGATCACACCGGGGTTGCGCCCTGCTTCCGTCATGTCGGCCATCGTCACCTCGCCGGCGGCATCGCCCAGCGCGTCGCGCAGCGCCGCCAAATTGGGTCCCGGTACCGCGGCCAACACCGGTTGCCCAGCTTCCAGGCCCTCGGTGATAAACGGAACCAGGCAGCCCAGGTACTCCTGCTCCGAGTTGTAGAACAATGCCGGGTGCATGAAGGCACCGAGATCAAGTTGAGTTGTGGTCTTCACGTCGGCGGCTCCATTCCGGGCCTAACATTTCGCCGGCCCGCCTTGACACCCCATAAGGCTACGCGCGGCTTCCCCCAGCAGCCGCACCCGCCGAACGCCTGGTGTCATCGGCCGCTGCTCGGTTCATCTCGCCATCGGAGCACACGTGCACTGTCGCATCGCTCAAACTGAGCCACCGGGAATCGTCACAGTTCCAGCAGTAGGGTCACCGGGCCGTCGTTGATTAACTCGACCTGCATGTGCGCCCCGAACACGCCCGTCGCCACCTGCGCACCGAGCCCTCGTAACGCCTCGGCGAACGCAGTCACCAGCGGCTCGGCGACCGCCCCCGGCGCGGCGGCGTTCCAGGACGGCCGCCGGCCTTTGGCGGTGTCGGCATACAGCGTGAACTGGCTGACCACCAAGATTGGCGCGTTGACGTCGGACGCAGATTGCTCATTCTCGAGAATGCGTAGCCGCCAAAGCTTTTCAGCCAACCGCTGTGCCGTATCGGCATCGTCGCTGTGCGTAACACCGACGAATGCGAGCAGCCCTTGGCGGCCCGGGTCGATTTCGCTGACAACGTGGCCGTCGACTGACACGCTTGCCGATGAGACCCGCTGGACCAGAACCCGCATGGCGTGATGCTGCCATCGTGTGCGGCGAGGTGGCCAGTCGCTCCTACCGAAGCGGTTGGCCTGGGTACGCTCGTGCTGTTGGGTTCCGAAGAGGTGAGATGGGTGTCGGTGCTGATCGCGTTTTCTGTCACGCCACTGGGTGTCGGCGAGGGCGTCGGCGCGATCGTCGCCGAAGCGGTGCGGGTGGTTCGAGACTCGGGGCTACCTAATAAGACTGACGCGATGTTCACCGAGATCGAGGGTGATTCGTGGGACGAGGTGATGGCGGTCGTGCAGCGCGCGGTGGAAGCCGTGGGAGCACGGGCACCGCGAGTCAGCGTGGTGCTCAAGGCAGATTGGCGACCGGCCGCTTCCAACCTGATGACGCAAAAAGTCGAGTCGGTGGAACGTCACCTGGCCAAGCCGACGGTCGGCTCGTAAACCGGGTGAACACCGCGAACCGCACACTAGTCCGGTCACGCCGCGATTGCGGCCTGAAATGCGCGCTCGGCCACGTCACCGTGGACTGCGAACACTACCCGCTCCAGCGACCGCGGCCGGTGCTGCCGTACCGCGTCCACCATGAGCCGCGCCGCGTCGTCGAGCGGAAACTTGCCGACACCGGTACCGAACGCCACCAGGGCCAGCGAGCGGCAGCCGAGCTCGTCCGCTTTGCGCAGGGTTGAGCGGGTGGCGCGCGTAATGATGTCGGCCGACGTCGGCCCGCCGAGTTCCATTGTGGCCGCGTGGATCACATAGCGTGTCGGCAGGTTGCCCGCCGTTGTCTCGACCGCCTCTCCGAGACTAATCGGCGCCTTCTGATTGGATTCACGCTGTACCTCCGGGCCGCCTGCTCGAGCGATCGCCGCGGCCACACCGCCGCCGTGTTTGAGTTCGGTATTGGCGGCGTTGGTGATGGCGTCGACCTCGAGTTTGGTCACGTCAGCCTGAAGCACCTCTAACTCGATCATCGACACATCCTCTCGCATGAACGCACAAACGCGCGAAGCCCGGCACTACCGCGTGATCATCGCTTCGTCGCGCGCCAGCGCGCACAGTTGCCAACGGCCGGGCACGCCTTTGAGGTCGTGCTCACCGCGGTCGGCGAACCTGCGCCGCGAGCCGGTGACGATATCGCGGACCGTCGACGATACGAGCACCTCGCTCGGCCCTGCGTGTGCTGCGACGCGCGCACAGATGTGCACCGCCAAGCCGGCGACGTCGGCACCACGCACCTCAACCTCGCCGGCGTGGATACCCACTCTTACTTCAATGCCGAGGACATGGACGGCGTCGACGATGGCGTCCGCACACTCAATCGCAGCACTCGGGCTGGTGAACGTCGCGACGAATCCGTCGCCGGCCGTGTTGACTTCACGACCGCCGAATCGGTCGAGCTGGTGCCGGACGATGGTGTCGTGGTTGTCGAGCAAATCTCGCCACCGCCCGTCGCCAAGAGTAGCGGCGCGCTCCGTCGAGCCGACTATGTCGGTGAATACCATTGTCGTAAGCACGCGCTCGGCCTCGGAGCTGCCGCGGACGCCGGTAATGAACTCCTCGATTTCATCGAGCATCGGCGCGGTGTCGCCAACCCAATACAGGGAATCGTCACCTGGGGTTTCCACATAATGCGACCCGGCGATGTGCTCGGCGAGGTAACGACCGTGCCCGACCGGGATGAAACGAACATCAGAGCGGTGCAGGATAAGCGTCGGTGCCGAAATGCGCATCAGGGTGTCGCGTACGTCGGCCTGGGTTACCACCTTGGTGGCGGCGCGCGCCATGCTTGGCGAGGCGGCACGGTTGCCGGCCAGATCCCACCACGCGCGAAACGCCTCATCCTGGGCAACGCTGGGTGCGACGATCCCCAGAACGTCGAAGCCCTTCTCGACCGCATCCGGCTCAATCCCGACCGTGCCGAATTGCGCCGCATTGCTCGGCTCGGCGCCAATCGGATAGTCGGGCGCCCACAGCACGCGCGCTGCTCCGTTCACGATTACCAGGCTGCGCACCCGCTCGGGGTAGTCGGCGGCCAGAACGAGTCCGGCCATTGCATTGAAGCTCGGGGCGAAGATCGCCGCCTGTGCGCATCCGACCGCATCCATGACGGCGATCGCATCCTCGGCCCAGAACCTTGGGCCCAGCTGGTCCGGGGATGCAACGCGCGATGACAGGCCCATTCCGCGGAAGTCGAATCGGATCACCCGGCTGAACGACGCCAGACGCCTATGGAAGCGATACATCGATGGCTCGGCGTCGATCGTGTCGATGGGAATGGATGGCCCGGGCAGCACGACCAGATCAGTCGGGCCATCGCCGAAGACCTGGTATGCGATGTCCATGTCGCCGCACTCGGCATAGCGGGTGCGCGGAGCCTGCGCCACTGCCATAGGCTAAGTCAACGCACCGGGTGCGTAGTCTCATACCAGTGGGCGCACGCGCAGGCATCGTGGTCACTGGAACCGAGGTTCTGACCGGCCGTATCCAGGACCGAAACGGGCCGTGGATCGCCGATCGGCTCCTGGAGCTCGGTGTCGAGTTGGCACACATCACCATCTGCGGTGACCGCCGTCGCGACATTGAGGCGCAGCTGCGCTTTATGACCGACGAGGGCGTCGACTTGATCGTGACCAGCGGCGGCCTGGGGCCGACAGCTGACGATATGACCGTCGAGACGGTGGCCCGGTTTTGCCAGCGTGAGCTGGTGTTGGACGTGGAGCTTGAGGCCAAGATCGCCGCAATCCTTAAATCGCTGATGTCCGTCTTCAGCCGCCAAGATTTCGACGCGGTACGCGCCGCCAACCGCAAGCAGGCCATGGTTCCGGCCGGAGCGCATGTGATTGATCCGGTCGGGACGGCGCCAGGTGTTGTGGTGCCCGGGAAACCAACCGTCGTGGTGCTGCCGGGACCGCCAAGGGAGCTACAGCCAATGTGGCGCACAGCCGTGCCGATGTCAGCGGTGCAGGAGGCGATCGCCGGCCGAACCACTTACCAGCAGGAGATCGTGCGGATGTTCGGCCTGCCCGAGTCGGGCCTGGCAGAGACATTGCGCGACGCTGAGAAGCTGCTACCCGGTTTCGAGTCGCTTGAGATCACGACCTGCCTGCGGCGCGGTGAAGTTGAGATGGTTACTCGCTACGAGCCGGACGCTGCCGGTGTGTATGAGGAACTGATCAAGCTACTCCGCCAACGGCATGGGGATCAGATTTACTCCGAGGACGGCTCACAGGTGGACGACCTGGTCGCGCGGCTTCTGGCCGACCGTTGGATAGCCACGGCGGAGTCCTGTACCGCCGGACTGGTGGCCGCACGGTTGACTGACCGGGCCGGTTCGTCGTCCTATGTAGCAGGCGGGGTGGTCGCCTATGCCAATGAAGCGAAAGTCGAACTGCTGGGAGTAGATCCGACCCTGATCGAGACGCACGGAGCAGTGTCCGAACCGGTGGCCGAGGCGATGGCGGCCGGCGCATTGCGCCGCTTCCAGGCGGACACCGCGATCGCGATCACCGGGATCGCCGGTCCCGGGGGAGGCACACAGGAAAAGCCGGTGGGAACGGTCTGCTTCAGCGTGATGCTTGCCCCGGGGCGGGCCTTTACCCGGACCGCGCGGCTGCCCGGAAACCGGGCCGACATTCGCGAGCGCTCGACCACG
>JAFAQO010000286.1 GCA_019246375.1 Mycobacterium sp.
GAACTGCTCGACCGGTTATCGGCCGGCGAGGCTTTCGGACGGGCCGCTGAGCCGTGGGAGGTGGCAGCCACCATAGCTTTCCTCGCCAGCGACTACTCCAGTTACCTGACTGGAGAAGTGGTTTCGGTATCGAGTCAACACCCATGAACCGGCGCGACGAACTTCTGGAACTGGCCGCGACCATGATCGCCGAGCGCGGCCTGCGGGCGACCACCGTCCGCGACATCGCCGACGGCGCGGGCATCTTGTCAGGCAGCTTGTATCACCACTTCGCCTCCAAGGAGGAGATGGTCGACGAGGTGCTGCGAGGATTCCTCGACTGGCTCTTCGCCCGCTACCGGCAAATCGTGGACACCGAGCCAAATCCGCTCGAGCGGCTCAAGGGACTGTTCATGGCGTCGTTCGACGCGATCGAACATCGGCATGCCCACGTCGTCATCTACCAGGACGAAGCGAAGCGGCTGTCTGCGCAGCCTCGGTTTGCCTACATCGACGACCTCAACAAGCAGCAGCGCAAGATGTGGGTCGACGTACTCAACCAAGGCATCGAGGAGGGATACTTCCGGCCCGATCTCGACGTCGACCTGGTCTACCGTTTCATCCGCGACACGACGTGGGTGTCGGTGCGCTGGTATCAGCCCGGCGGACCGCTCACCGCGCAGCAGGTGGGTGAGCAGTATCTCGCGATTGTCTTAGGCGGAATCACCGCGAAGAGAGAAGGAGTCTGAAATGATCCGCGTCGGCGACGATGCAGAGCGAAGCGATGAGGAGGAGCGGCGCTTATGAGAGAGGCGTACATCGTCGATGCTGTGCGTACCGCGGTCGGCAAGCGCAATGGAGCACTGGCCGGCGTGCATCCGATCGACCTGGGTGTGGCGGCGTTCCACGGTCTGTTCGACCGCGTCGACGTTGATCCGGCCGCGGTCGATGACGTCATCGTCGGATGCGTAGACACCATCGGCGGGCAGGCCGGCAACATCGGCCGGCTGACGTGGCTGGCGGCGGGCTACCCGGAAGAGGTTCCCGGTGTCACCGTCGACCGGCAATGCGGGTCCAGCCAGCAGGCGATTTCGTTTGGTGCGCAAGCAATCATGTCGGGCACCGCGGACGTGATCCTGGCCGGTGGCGTGCAGAATATGAGCAAGATCCCGATCGCGTCGGCGATGGAAGTCGGCAAGCAGCTCGGCTTCACCTCGCCGACCGGGGAGTCCAAAGGCTGGCAGCACCGCTACGGGGACGAGGAGATTTCCCAGTTCCGGGGAGCTGAATTGATCGCCGAGCGGTGGAATCTGTCCCGGGAAGAGATGGAGCGGTTCGCGCTTTCCAGCCACCAGCGGGCGTTGGCGGCGATCCGGGCGGGACACTTCGACAACGAAATCGTCAGCGTCGCAACCAATGGCACGGACTTCCGGATCGACGAGGGCCCGCGGGAAACCACGCTGGAGAAGATGGCCGCGCTGCCCACGCTGTCTGAAGGCGGCCGGCTGACCGCAGCGCTGGCAAGCCAGATCTCCGATGGTGCAAGCGCGGTGCTGCTGGCCTCCGAACAAGCGATCTCCGATCACAAGCTAAGACCCCGGGCACGTATCCACCACATCAGTGCCCGTGGTGCCGATCCGGTGTTCATGCTGACCGGCCCCATCCCGGCCACCCGCTACGCGCTGGAAAAGACCGGACTGTCGATCGACGACATCGACGTCGTCGAGATCAACGAGGCGTTTGCACCGGTCGTGCTGGCCTGGCTCAAGGAGATCAAAGCCGATCCGGAAAGGGTCAACCCCAACGGCGGCGCGATCGCCCTCGGTCACCCGCTGGGCGCCACCGGCTCCAAGCTGTTCACCACCATGCTCAACGAGCTCGAGCGCACCGGCGGCCGCTACGGCTTGCAGACGATGTGCGAGGGCGGCGGCACCGCCAACGTCACTGTTATAGAGCGGCTTTAGCTGCTGGACGCACCGGCTGTGAACACCGCGACGCATTCCCGGCGTGTCGCGTCGCCCGGTTCACAGTCGCGGCCATGTCAGTGGCTGTTGACAGTATCGCCGCATGAACGAGTTGCTGTGGCCGTTCCTCGGCTCTGAGGCGCTCGCGGCAGAAGCCATTCCTGAGCGAGCGATGCGCTCGCTCTACGAGGCCGTCTATCCGGGCGTCTACATCCCCAGCGGCATAGAACTGACAGCGAGCCAACGCGCGCAAGCAGCATGGCTGTGGTCGCGACGGCGTGCCGTCGTTGTCGGGCAGTCGGCCGCCGCACTACATGGCACCAGGTGGGTGGACCCACTGCAGCCGGCAGAGCTCGCACACGACAATCGTCATTCGCCTCCAATGTTGACGGTCCATACCGACACACTGTTGGGCGATGAAGTGATGAAGGTCAACGGCATCGCGGTAACCACTCCCGCGCGCACGGCTTTTGATACCGGGCGACGCACAACCTCACGGCTGCAGGCGGTTCAGCGGCTGGACGCGCTAACGCACGTAACCGATGTCAAAATCAATGAGGTTGCGGCCGTCATGGCCCAACATTCCGGTGTCCGCGGTCTGACTCGGCTCCGACGGATATTGCCGCTTGTCGATGGTGGTGCAGAATCTCCGCAGGAGACACGAACGCGATTGGTATTGGTCGATGCCGGCCTTCCCAAACCGCAGACTCAGATTCCGGTGTACGACGACTACGGCGACTTTGTCGCGCGCCTCCACATGGCCTATGAGGATTTGCGTGTCGGTATCGAGTACGACGGCCCGCAGCACTGGACAGATCGTGCCCAGCGCGACCGTGACATCGACCGGTACACCGCTTTGCTTGATCTGGGGTGGACGATTGTCCGGGCAACCAGCGATCTGCTTCGATACCGGCAGGGCACG
>JAFAQO010000292.1 GCA_019246375.1 Mycobacterium sp.
CCCCAGCACCGCGCATTGCGCAAGATGATCCCAGATGTCTATGGGGGATTTGTAGATATGAGCAAGGCCGCGCTGGCACCCGGCGCCCTGGATGCCAAATTCAAAGAGCTGATAGCGATGACGATCGGCGTTGTGCACGGCTGCGACGGGTGCATTGCCTCGCACGCGCAAGGCGCTGCGCGCGCCGGAGCGACCAAGGAGGAGGCGGCCGAAGCAATCGGGGTCAGCATCATGATGATGGGCGGCCCGGCCACCATCTACGGTGCCCGTGCTTACAACGCCTTTTGCGAGTTCCTTGACGGTGGCGTGGCAGCGTAGGTAGTACAAAGCACAAAACTAGGAGCACATCATGGTCGGTGACGAAGACAGCATTGCCGCGGTACTGAATCGCCTGAGGCGCGCGCAAGGACAGCTCGCCGGAGTGATCTCGATGATCGAACAGGGTCGCGATTGCAAAGAGGTGGTCACGCAGCTCGCCGCAGTCTCGCGTGCGTTGGATCGGGCCGGCTTCAAGATCATCGCAACTGGGCTTCGTGAGTGCCTCAGTCGCGGGGACAGCGAGGACGAGGCGCCGATGAGCGAGTCGGAGTTGGAAAAGCTGTTTCTCGCACTGGCATGACAGCGATTGGGACAGAGAGGAGTCGACCATGGGAGTTTCGCTATCGACCACACTGCACACCTCGTTTGAGGATGCCGTCTTGCGAACCCGAAAAGCACTCGCCGACAAAGGCTTCGGCGTTCTGACCGAGATTGACGTGAAGGCGACGTTGAAAGCCAAACTTGGCGAAGACATGGAGGATTACCTGATTCTCGGTGCTTGCAATCCCAAATTTGCTCACCAGGCGATCAATGTCGACCGGCAGATTGGCGTGCTGTTGCCGTGCAACGTCGTGGTGCGCAGCGACCCCGACGCACCGGACACCGTCATCGTCGACGCGATGGACCCCAGGGTGATGGTCGATGTGACCAACGAGCGCGGGTTGGACGACATCGCCGGGGCGGTGACGGGGCTACTCCAGGAGGCCCTTCAGGACGTCGCCGAGGGCGGCTAGCCCGGTGACGATGCGCGCTACCGAACCCACCGCTCAAAGAGGTTGCATGGTTCGCCGATAAGCGGCTAACCTCGGCGATCGTGCGTCATCTTGCAGTAGTAGCCAGCACCCGCAGCGGGGTCTGATCCCAGACCGACCCCCCGCTGTGGGTCGGAAGCTACTACCTGTCGGTCTCCCTAAAGACCAGAGATGACCGCCAGATGACAACCCAGGGCAGCGCGAACATTGCGCCCACTCCACCGGAACCACTATCGGCTCGCTTCGGTGGCGTCCCGCTACCGAGCGGCCTCCGGAAGGACGCCGAGACCATGTCATGGAGCACGTTCACCACGACGTACGCCCCCTCCGCCGGGCCACTGCGCTTGGGCCACTGGGAATGCATCGATCCTGAGCGGCCCGCGACCCGGCTGGGACCGCAGCCGCGCTCCTTCCGGGCCACCCTCGGCTTCGGCGATCGGATCGAGACGGCGACCGCCAGCGCGACGGGTCCGGTCGCCGCGCTCACCGCGATGCTCTACGTGCTTGGCATTGCGATCGAGATGCTGCGATTTCATCAACTGCAGTCGGGCGACAACACCGCCACCTTCATCAGGGGCAGCGACGGCGACCGGGCCGAGTGGGCGATGGGGTGGTCGGAGGACCCGACTCAATCCGCATTGCGTGCGGTCATCGCCTGCGCCAACCGGCTACTTACTTAAGGCCCTTACCTAAGGCCTGAAGCACTGGCTACAGCGGCCGCAGCACGATCGGCATGCCGTCCGCCGGGATCGGCATTCCGCCGTAGTCCCAGCGCGCCCGGTAGCCGGGCCGGGGCAGGTCCAACCGGTAGCGGCGCAGCAGCCGGTGCAGGATCGTCTTGATCTCGAGCTGCCCGAACACCATCCCGATGCACTTGTGTGCCCCGCCGCCGAACGGCGTGAATGCGTAGCGATGCTTCTTGTGCTCGTTGCGCGGCTCGGTAAACCGGTCAGGGTCGAATTTCAGCGGGTCCGTCCAAATCTCCGGCAGCCGATGATTCATACCGGGATAGGCGATGACGTTGGTGCCCTGAGGTATGTAGTAGCCGAGCAGTTCGGTGTCTCGCACCGTCTGGCGCATCGCCCACTGCACCGGCGTAACGATCCGGATCGATTCGTTCATCACCAAGTCGAGCGATTCCAGCTTCTCCAGTGATTCGATGTCCAGCGGCCCGTCGCCGAGCCGATCGGACTCGTCGCGGCAGCGCTCCTGCCACTCCGGGTGGCGAGCCAAGTTGTAGGCCATTGTCGTGGCCGTCGACGTCGAGGTGTCATGCGCGGCCATCATCAAAAAGATCATGTGGTTGACGATGTCCTCGTCGGAGAACCGGTTGCCGTCCTCGTCCTGGGTCTGGCACAACACGGTCAGCAGGTCATTGCCCTCCTTGCCGCGCTGCTCCTTGACCCGGGCCTCGAAGTAGTTCTCCAGCAGTTCACGGGCCTTAAGGCCGCGCCACCACAAAAACGGCGGCACGCTCCTGCGGATCACCGCCTTGCCGGCGCGCGTCGTCGTCGTGAAGGCTTTGTTCACCTTCGTCACCAGCTCGTGGTCGGTGCCCGGTTCGTGCCCCATAAAGACCATCGAGGCAATGTCGAGCGTGAGCTCCTTCATCGCCGGATAGAGGAGGAAGCGCGCGTCGTTGACCACCCATTCGTTGGCGACCACCTGTGAAGCGACGCTGTCCATCTGCTCGACATAGCTGGCCAGGCGGGAGCGGACGAACGCCTCCTGCATGATCCGGCGGTGGAACATGTGCTCGTCGAAGTCCAGCAGCATCAAGCCGCGGTGGAAGAACGGCCCGATTACCGGGACCCAACCTTGCTGCGAGTAGTCCTTCTTGCGGTTGGAGTAGATTACCTGCGCGGCGTCGGGGCCGAGTGCCGCGACGCCGGGCAGAACCGGTGAGTCACCGAACACCACCGGACCCCTGGTCTGGTACAGGAACAGCAGATAGTCCGGTCCGCCACGCAACATCTCGATCATGTGGCCGAGGATGGGCAGCCCGCGATCGCCGACGACTGCCTTGAGTCCACTGCCAGGGGGCGGCTCGGCAAGTGTCCGCTGCGCAAATTCGGTGTGCAGCAGCCTGCGCTCGACGGCACTCATGCCCGGAAAGTTGTTGAACGACGGCGTGAACCGCCGCTTGGCTTGGTCGAGCAGATACTCCGGGGTGCTGATGGTCGCCATCCAAAAGCTCCTACGCGGCTGTGGTCGATGTCACTACGCACCTATCCTTTCGGTCAGACTTGACGGCTGTCAAGTTTCCTTTTCGCCCAACGTGGTGCAAGGTCGAAGAGTGAGCACCCAGCAGGACGCCCCTAGTGCGGCCGGCCACGACCGGACCGTGTCGGCCTCGAAAAGACGGGGCGACAGGCAGCGGCAGGCGATCCTGCAGGCCGTGCGTGAGCTACTCGAAGAGAAGCCGTTCGCGGAGCTGTCGGTCAGTACGATCAGCGATCGCGCCGGCGTTGCCCGGTCCGGTTTCTACTTTTACTTCGACTCCAAGTACTCGGTGCTTGCCCAGATCTTGGCCGAGGCCACGCATGAACTCGAAGAGCTGACGCAGTACTTCGCCCCGCGGGGCCCGGATGAGTCGCCTGCGGCGTTCGCCAAGCGGATGGTAGGCAGCGCCGCAGCCGTTTATGCGCACAACGATCCGGTGATGTCGGCGTGCAATGTCGCCCGCAACACCGACGCCGAGATCCGGAAAATTCTCGATCAGCAGGTCGATACGGTGATCGACCAAGTCATCGGCGTGGTCGAGGACGAGATCAAAGCCGGCACCGCGCACCCGATCAGCGACGACATCCCTGCGCTCGTTCGCACGCTGGCGGTCTCCACCGCGCTGATGCTCTCCGGGGACACCACCTTCTTGGGTCCCGACGGTGACGTGCAGCGCGGGGTGCGAGTGCTCGAGCAGTTGTGGCTCAACGCGTTGTGGGGCGGCCGCTCGACGACGATGCGCGCCGCGGAGCTTGCGGAGCGGAGCGAGAAGGACTCGAGCAGTCCCATCTAGTCGGAGAATAGCGTCCCGCCGGTATCGTCACCGCCATGGCGAAGACGACGTTCGCGGGCAAGAGGTGTTTTCTGACCGGCGCGGCCAGCGGCATCGGTCGCGCTACCGCGTTACGACTCGCCACCCAGGGCGCTGAACTTTACTTGACCGACCGCAACGCCGATGGCCTCGCGGAAACTGTGGCCGACGCTCGCGCGCTGGGCGCCGCGGTCCCCGAGCACCGGGCTTTCGATGTCGCCAACTATGACGAAGTTGCCTCGGTCGCCGGGGACATCCACAGCCGGCACCCCAGCATGGATGTCGTGATGAACATCGCCGGTATCTCAGCGTGGGGCACCGTCGACCGGCTCACACACGAGCAGTGGAGCAAGCTCGTCGCGATCAATCTGATGGGGCCGATTCACGTCATCGAGAGCTTCGTGCCGCCGATGGTGGCGGCCGGCCGGGGCGGACATCTGGTCAACGTGTCGTCGGCGGCAGGGTTGGTAGCGCTGCCCTGGCACGCCGCCTACAGCGCCAGCAAATTCGGGTTGCGGGGGCTTTCCGAGGTGCTGCGTTTCGACCTGGCCCGGCACCGCATCGGAGTGTCGGTCGTGGTGCCGGGCGCGGTGAAAACTCCGCTGGTCAACACCGTCGAGATCGCCGGCGTCGACCGTGACGACCCCAGGGTGAGCCGCTGGGTGGACCGCTTCAGCGGTCACGCCGTGTCGCCGGAAAGGGCGGCCGAGAAGATCTTGGCCGGAATCGAGAAGAACCGGTTTCTGATCTACACATCAGCCGATATCCGGGCGCTGTACGCGTTCAAACGCCTGGCGTGGTGGCCGTACAGCGTTGCCATGCGTCAAACGAACGTGGTCTTCACCCGGGCGCTGCGACCCACACCGGTGGCACGCTGACGCTTTACGGCTGATGTGGTTTGCGTCACATGAGTCCGGGTAGCCCCTACTGAGCTGCCGCGGAGCGTGCGGAGCGGTCATTAGGAGGAGTCATGACAGACACCACACCTGGACAATTGTCGGAGGAGCCGCAGTCGGAACGCGGCGACATCGGATCGCGTGACACCGGATCCGAACCCAGTGGTGGGCCTACCGACCGCCCGGAAGGCGCCGTCGGGGGTAGTGAGGAAGTCCCCTCGCACGGCGGTTCCGAGGAAGGCCAAATCGGGGGCCCCGGACCCCTTCCGCCTCAAGACACCGGAGCGGCCATGCCGCCTTATGAGGGGCGCCAGACCAGTGCCAAACCGGTCGGCGAGGAAGGCGCCGCAGCGACTGCGAAACCGGTGGAGTCGTCGTCGTACAAGGCTCCCGCACCGGAAAGCACACCCGGCGGCGCGACCGCATCACCCGGTGACGTGCAACCCGCGGCTCAGCAACCCGAGACGGACCTCGACGAGGACCAGGTCGGCCCGGCGCACACCGCAGGCACCAGCCCGGGCGAAAGCCAGCTCTGAGCCGCCCTCCCGGGACTTAATTCAGCGGCGCCAGTTCCAGCCGTACGCCCAATAACCGGATCGGCCTGTTGAGTTCGAACAGCTCGAGCACCCGCAGTGCGGCGGCGACGATCGTGTCCGGATCAATCGTGGGTTCATCCAGCTTGCGGATTTTGGTGCGGGTATAAAACGTCGCGGTGCGAACCGTCACCGCCACCCGGGTCACGATCCGCGATTGGGCCACGACGTCGCTCAGCGTCTGCTTCGCCAATTCGATGATGGCCGAGTCCATTTCGTCTCGGTCGGTCAGATCGTGCGGGAAGGTCACGACATGGCTTCTGGACCTCGGCACCCACGGTTCGGCGCTGACTTCGGTGTCGCCGCCGCCCTTGGCAAGCAGCAGCAGCCAGAGCCCGGTCCGCGGCCCGAACGTCGAGGTGAGTAGCTCCGCGTCGGCATTGGCGAGTTGCCAGACAGTTGTGATCCCAAGATTCGCAAGCTTTTTCGCGGTCTTCGGACCCACTCCCCACAGCTCATCGACCGCGCGGTCGCCCATTACGGTCATCCAGTTGGCATCGGTGAGCAGGCAGATGCCGGCCGGTTTCGCGAAGCCGGTGGCTACCTTGGCACGCTGCTTGTTGTCGCTGATCCCGACCGAGCACGACAGCCCGGTTTCCGACGAGATGACGGTGCGGATGTGTTCGGCGACGTCGACGGGCTCGTTGCCGCCCGGCACGCCGATGTACGCCTCGTCCCAGCCCCATACCTCGACCGGGTGTCCCAGGTCGCGCAGCAACCCCATCACCTGCTCGGAGGCCGCGTCGTAGGCGGCCAGATCCGAGGGCAGGAAGGTGGCGTCGGGGCAGCGGCGGGCCGCCGTGCGCAGCGGCATGCCCGCGTGCACACCGAATTTGCGGGCCTCATACGAGGCGCAGGTGACGACTTTTCGCGGCTCAGTCGGGTCCCCGTTGCCGCCGACGATCACCGGCAGTCCGGTCAGTTCGGGGTGACTGCGCAGTTCGACTGATGCCAGGAACTGGTCGAGGTCGACGTGCAGAACCCAGCGGGGCGGTTGTCCAGTCACCGCCCACACAGCTTGCGCGCCAAGCTTTCCCATGCGTCGCCCAAGGTACCCAGGCTGTGACCGCGGCTGCCGAGCTGATGCTCGACGTAGTCGGCGTCGAGCAGCGCCAGCAGCGCGTCAGTCTGGACGTCCAGGTTCCCGGTGGTGCCTGCCGACTGCAGTAGCACCCGCAGGTGCGTGCGAATTACCATGGCCGCCGGGTTGTAGCGGGTCTGCGGATCGCGGCCGGCCGCCGAAAGTAAGGCGTGATGGGTATGCACGAAGGACAGCCGGGCGCGGCCGAACGCGGCGACGCGGTCCAGCGGCGGCGCGTCGGGGCCCAATGGGGGAGGGCCGAACAGGAAAGCTTGCTGCAGCGCGCGCTCGTCCTCGTCCAGCAGCACTGTCATCAGTCCGGCCCGGCTGCCGAACCGGCGGAACACCGTGCCCTTGCCGACTCCGGCGGCGGCGGCGATGTCGTCCATGGTTACCGTGTCGGCGCCGCGCTCGGCGACCAGCCTGCGGGCCGCGTCCAGCAACAGCGCCCGATTGCGCGCCGCGTCGCCGCGCTCTCGGTGTGCTGAAACTGGCAGCTCACCCAGCCGGTCGACAACGCTCATCACTGCACTTTAGCGCGGCCGGAATAAATCGGACCACAGTCCGGTTCAGCCGTGCAAAGATGTAGACCAGTAACCGGAGGAAGTCATGTCGGAGAGCAAAGCGGACATCACGATTCTAGCGCTGGTTGGAAGCCTGCGTGCCGCGTCGGTCAACCGTCAGATCGCGGAGCTGGCGGCGGATAACGCCCCGGACGGTGTCACCGTCAATGTGTTCCAGCGACTCGGGGAGTTGCCGTTCTACAACGACGACATCGATAACGACGTTGATCTGCCTGGCGCGGTCGCGGCGCTGCGAACCGCAGCCAGTGACGCCGATGCGGCCCTGGTCGTGACGCCGGAATACAACGGCAGCATCCCGGCTGTCGTCAAAAACGCGATCGACTGGCTCTCCCGGCCCTTCGGCAACGGCGCGCTGAAGGGCAAACCGCTGGCCGTCATCGGTGGGTCGATGGGCCGCTACGGCGGTGTCTGGGCGCATGACGAGACCCGCAAGTCGTTCGGCATCGCCGGTCCGCGCGTCGTCGAGGCGATCAAGCTGTCCGTGCCCTTACAGTCGCTGAATGGCCAACATCCCCGGGAGCATGGCGAGTTGGTCGCCAATGTGCGCGATGTGGTGGGCAAGCTCGCTGCCGAGGTGAGTTAACCCGCCTGCGAACAAGCCTCCCGCTAATTGTCGGCGGGTTTGCTGTGGTGCGCAAATATTGCGCGTTCGCCGGCAATGATGTCGGTGGCAGGTGGTAGACCTGCTACGTGACGAGCGTGCAGCCGGATTGCCCGAAATGTGATCTCCGACACGCCGGGGAACATGCACGCGCAGTGCTTACGACCAGGGAATTTCACGAATGTTGTTCAGAACATCTTGTATCTCTTCTTATTGTCACCCACTAGGTGTAGTGTTTTGAGCACCGGACAAACCCCATGTTCGCCGGGTCGGTCGGGCCAGGCGGAGTCCCCGAGTCGGATCTCGACGGGTCGACCGACGCGAGACCAGAGGAGGGGAATCATGGGGCCCGACGGTCTGCTGAAGAGCAGTGCAGATGCAGTGCCTGAGTAGTTGCCAGTTCGTCTCAAGTTGCCCCACTTCGTTTCAGAGGAGCCGCATCGCCGATGAGCATCACCGTGTACACCAAGCCCGCATGCGTGCAGTGCACCGCAACCTACAAGGCGCTGGACAAGCAGGGCATCGTCTACGAGACGGTCGACATCACCCTGGATTCAGAGGCGCGCGACTACGTGATGGCGCTGGGCTACCTGCAGGCTCCGGTTGTGGTGGCCGGAACCCAGCACTGGTCGGGCTTCCGGCCGGATCGCATCAAGGCGCTCGCGGACGCCGTGCTGACCGCCTAGCAGTAGGCCTAGCAGTAGAAAGGGACCTCGCAGTGCCATCGGGCAGCCTGGTGTATTTCTCCAGCGTCTCGGAGAACACCCACCGCTTCGTGCAGAAGCTCGGTGTTCCGGCGACGCGGATACCGCTGCACGGCCGCATCGAGGTCGACCAGCCTTATGTACTGGTG
>JAFAQO010000119.1 GCA_019246375.1 Mycobacterium sp.
GCCGGCCGAGCTTCGCCGACCGATCCGAACGCTTCAGCGCCGTGCCGATCCGTCGGCAGTTCTCGCCCATCGCGGCCATCTGTGCACGCGACAACTGGCCGAGGTAATAGCTCCGCACACCTTGGGCGTAGGTAACCATGGCTTGCCGTGCCACCGTGCGGCCGTCTTCGGTGATGCTCGCGACCACACCGCGCCGGTCATCCTGGCTGCTCCGCCGTCGCACCAATCCCTGGCTCTCCAAGCGACCGATTTGCCTCGTCAGCCGGCTGGGTAGCGACGGCAACGCCTCAGCTAGATCGCCCATCCGAGCAGATCCTTCATCAGCGTTGTTGAGCATGTCCAGCACCCGAACGTCGAGCAGCGACAAGTGGTGTTGGTCGGTCAAGCAGCGGTTCAAGACCGCATACAACCTCAACCCGCAATCCAGGAAGTTTTGCCACGACTTCTGTTCGGCGATATCCAGTCCCGGTATGTCACCCGGCGTCCGGCCGTCTATGAGGCCTTCCATCAGGTCATGTTAAAGCGTGCCGAGCGACCAGAACAGCCCAAAATCCGCAGCTAGTAGCGTATCCGCCATGCACGCAATCGTCGCCGAATCCGCTGATCAACTGGTCTGGCAAGAGGTGCCGGACGCGCGGCCGGGCTCCGGTGAGGTGCTGATCGAGGTCAGCGCTGCCGGCGTTAACCGCGCCGACGTGCTGCAGGCCGCCGGCAACTACCCGCCTCCGCCGGGCGCCAGCGAAATTCTCGGGATGGAGGTGGCCGGCGTCGTCGCGGCGGTCGGCGACCACGCCGGGAGTTGGTCGGCCGGGCAAGCGGTGTGCGCTTTGCTGGCCGGCGGCGGATACGCCGAATACGTCGCCGTTCCGACAGGCCAGGTCATGCCTATTCCCGAGGGTGTGGACCTGCATGACGCCGCCGGGCTGCCGGAGGTGGCATCCACGGTGTGGTCGAACCTGGTCCTGACCGCTCACCTAAGCGACGGCGAGCTATTGCTGATTCACGGCGGCGCCAGCGGAGTGGGAAGCCACGCCATCCAGATCGCCCGCGCGTTGGGCGCTCGGGTGGCGATCACCGCGGGGTCGGCAGCCAAGCTGCAGTTCTGCCGCGACCTTGGCGCCGAAATCACCATCTCCTATCGCGACGAGGACTTCGTCGCGCGGGTACGGGAGGCGACCGATGGGGCGGGCGCCAACGTCATCCTCGACATCATGGGTGCCGCCTATCTGGACCGCAACCTCGACGCGTTGGCCAGTGACGGCCAGTTGATCGTCATCGGCATGCAGGGCGGGATAAAGGGCGAACTCAATCTGGGCAAGCTGGTCAGCAAACGCGCCCGGGTCATCGGAACGGCGCTGCGCGGCCGGCCGACCACCGGCCCCAACAGCAAGGCCGTCATCGTCGAGGCGGTGGTGAACTCGGTCTGGCCGATGATTGCTGACGGGCGGGTGCGGCCGGTCATCGGCGCCCGTATGCCTATCGCCAAGGCGGCGGACGCGCACCAACTGCTGTCGTCGGGACGAGTGGCCGGAAAGATCGTCCTGACGATCGACTAGCAGGAGCCGGGCAATCTGACTCAGCCGGCGCGTCGAAGTGCACCCATCCGTCCCCCAGCGATGGATGTAGTCCACGCACCCGGGCGACGTCGTATGCCATGCAGCCGCCTTGGAGTTCCGCTAGTCCGCGAACCGCGACGGTAGCGGGACGCCCAGATACGTCCCCGCCGTCCCGAGCCGGGTCACCCGGCCAGCCATACTAGTCCGGTGGGGCTGGGGTTCGGAATCCTGATCGCGTTGCTGTTGATGGCTGTACCTGGGGCTATCGTTGCGCGGGGCGCTCAGCTAAGTTGGCCGATCGCACTAGCAGTTGGGCCTCCCCTGACCTACGGGGTCGTCGCGCTGGCCATCATTCCCTTCGGCGCACTCGGAATCCCTTGGAACGCTTGGACAGCGGGGGCCACCCTGGTTGTGATCACGTTGGCGGCGACGGTGTTGTCGCTGTTGCTGGCGCGCTACCGCGACACTGACGGCGAATCGCGAGCGGTCAGTAGGTGGCCGGCGGCCACGGTGGCCGCCGGAGTGATCGCGGGTGCACTGCTGATCGGCTTTGCGGCGGTTCGTGGGATACCGCACTGGCAGTCGGTGCCGAGCACCTGGGACGCCGTCTGGCATGCAAACACCGTCCGCTTCATTCTCGACACCGGCCAGGCGTCGTCGACTCATATGGGTGAGCTGCGCAATGTCGAAACCCACGCCCTGCTGTACTACCCGTCGACGTTCCACGCACTAGTCGCGGTGTTATGCCAGCTGACCGGTGCTGCACCGACGACCGGCTACACGCTCAGTTCGCTGGCCGCAGCGGTGTGGCTGTTCCCGGTCAGTGCGGCCGTGCTGACCTGGCGGATGCTGCGGTCGACGATGAGCGAGTGGCGCACCGCCGCAGCGGCGGCAGCCGCGGCAGTGCTGTCGGCGTCGTTCACCGCAGTGCCCTACGTCGAGTTCGATACCGCCGCGATGCCGAACCTGGCGGCCTATGGCATCGCGGCGCCCACCATGGTGCTGATCACCTCCACGCTGCGGCACCGCGATCGCATTCCGGTGGCGGTGCTGGCGCTGGTCGGGGTCTTTTCGGTGCACATCACCGGTGGCGTGGTGGTCATCTTGCTCCTGGCGGCGTGGTGGCTGCTGGAGGCGCTGTGGCACCCAGTGCGCGGCCGGCTGACCGACATTTGGGCGCTGACCGCCGTTGCGGTGCCCACCGGACTGATCCTGCTGCCGCAGTTCCTCAGCGTGCGACAACAGGAAGATGTCATTGCCGGGCATTCCTTTCTCACTTACCTCAGTAAGAAGCGCGGACTGTTCGACGCGGTCTTTCAGCACTCCCGGCACTTAAACGACTTCCCCGTCCAGTACGCGTTGATCGCGCTGGCCGCCATCGGGGGGGTCATTCTATTGGTCAAAAAGATTTGGTGGCCGCTGGCGGTGTGGCTACTGCTGATCGTGGTGAATGTCGATGCGGGAACGCCTTTGGGCGGCCCGGTCGGCGCGCTCGCGGGCGCGTTCGGCGAGTTCTTCTACAAAGACCCACGCCGGCTGGCCGCGGCGACGACATTGCTGCTTGCGCCGATGGCTGGTGTCGCTTTAGTCGCGATTGTCACACTTTTGGTGACGCTGGCGCGACAGCGGACCGACCGGCGCACGGCACGGCCGGTGGCTGACCCGGTCTGGGCCGCCACCACAGCGGTGCTGGTCACGGCGGTCAGCCTGGCCGCCGCGTGGCACTATTTTCCGCGGCACCGGTTTCTGTTCGGCGACAAGTACGACTCGGTGATCGTCAACCAGAAAGACCTGGATGCCATGGCGTACCTGGCCACCCTGCCCGGGGCCAAGCAGACGCTGATCGGCAACGGCAACACTGACGGCACCGCATGGATGTACGCGGTCGCCGGCCTCCATCCGCTGTGGACCCACTACGACTATCCGGTTCAGCAGGGGCCGGGCTATTACCGCTTCACGTTCTGGGCGTACGCCGACGATGCCGACACCAATCCGCGTGCCCGGGACGCGGTGCGGGTACTCAATATCCGCTATGTCCTGCTCAGCACGCCGATAGTGCGCGGATTCGTCATCCCCGAGGGACTAAGGTCACTGGACAAGTCCAAGTCATGGGCGAAGATCTATGACAACGGCGGAGCCGCGATCTACGAATGGCGCGGACATGGCGGCGCGACAAATTCCAACACCAGGCATAAAGAGGCTCGGGGCTAGAGGGAGAGTGACTGGATTGAGTACCAGCAACGACGACGACAACATCGAGATCATTGGTGCCATCGACCCGCGCCTGATGAGCGGTCGCACAGAGTCCGAAGACGATGACCGGTCGCTGACCGACCTGGTCGAGCAGCCCGCCAAGGTGATGCGGATCGGCACCATGATCAAGCAACTCCTCGAGGAGGTGCGGGCCGCGCCGCTCGACGACGCCAGCCGTACCCGGCTGCGCGACATTCATGCCACCAGCATCCGGGAGCTCGAAGATGGGCTGGCACCAGAACTGCGCGAGGAACTCGACCGGCTCACCCTGCCGTTCACCGAGAACTCCGCCCCGTCGGACGCCGAGTTGCGCATCGCTCAGGCACAGCTGGTCGGCTGGCTGGAAGGGCTGTTCCACGGCATCCAGACAGCGCTGTTCGCCCAGCAGATGGCCGCTCGCGCACAGCTCGAGCAAATGCGGCAGGGAGCGCTGCCGCCCGGTATCACCAGGCCCGGCGGACATGGCTCGGGCACCGGGCAATACCTATAAGCCGTGTCGACCGGCCCGTACATCGAGACACGCAATGCGTGGGTGGAATTTCCCATCTTCGATGCCAAGTCACGGTCGCTGAAGAAAACCTTCCTGGGTAAAGCCGGCGGGACGATCGGGCGCAACACCTCCAACGTCGTGGTCGTCGAAGCTTTGCGGGATATCACCATGTCGCTGACGCTTGGCGACAGGGTCGGCCTGGTCGGCCACAACGGTGCCGGGAAGTCGACGCTGCTGCGGTTGCTGTCGGGCATCTACGAGCCGACGCAGGGCTCCGCCAGAGTCACCGGGCGGGTGGCGCCGGTCTTCGATCTGGGTGTCGGGATGGACCCGGAGATCTCCGGGTACGAAAACATCATCATTCGCGGCCTGTTTCTCGGGCAGACACGGCGACAAATGCTGGGCAAGGTCGACGAGATCGCCGAGTTCACCGAGCTGGGTGACTATCTAGCGATGCCGCTGCGCACCTACTCCACCGGCATGCGGGTCCGACTCGCCATGGGTGTGGTGACCAGCATCGACCCGGAAATTCTGCTGCTCGACGAGGGCATTGGCGCGGTGGACACCGACTTTTTAAAGAAGGCTCAGCCGCGGCTGCAGCGTCTGGTGGAGCGCAGCGGAATCCTGGTCTTCGCCAGCCATTCCAATGAATTCCTGGCCCGGCTGTGTAAAACCGCGATGTGGATTGACCGCGGCCACGTCAAGCTCACCGGCGGCATCGAGGAAGTCGTGCGCGCCTACCAGGGTGAGGACGCCGCCCGGCATGTGCGCGAGGTGTTGGCCGAGAGCCGTGAGCCGCTTGCGCGAAGAGCGTCAGGTGATGACTGAATCGGTGTGCGCCGTCGTGGTCACCCACCGGCGCCCCGACGAACTGGCGAAGTCGCTTGATGTCTTGACCACGCAAAGCCGGCTGCCCGACCACCTGATCGTGGTCGACAACGACGACGATGACGCCGTACGCGAGCTGGTCCTCGGCCAGCCGGTGCCGGCGACCTATCTAGGATCTCGCCGAAACCTCGGCGGCGGGGGCGGTTTCGCGCTCGGCATGTTGCATGCGCTGGCCCAAGGCGCCGATTGGGTGTGGCTGGCCGACGACGACGGTCACCCGCAGGACACCCAGGTGCTGGCTACCTTGCTGGCGTGTGCGGAAAGACACCGCTTGGCCGAGGTGTCGCCGATGGTGTGCAACGCGCAAGACCCGGTGCGGCTGGCGTTCCCACTGCGGCGCGGTTTGGTTTGGCGCCGGTGGGCCAGCGAACTGCGTACCGAAGCGGGGCAGGATCTGCTGCCCGGGATCGCGTCGCTGTTCAATGGCGCGCTGTTTCGGGCGTCGACGCTAGAGGCGATCGGTGTCCCCGACTTGCGGCTGTTTATCCGCGGCGACGAGGTGGAAATGCACCGCCGCCTGGTTCGCTCCGGTCTGGCGTTCGGGACCTGCCTGGATGCGGTGTACCTGCATCCCTGCGGGTCGGGCGAATTCAAGCCGATCCTGGGCGGCCGGATGCACACCCAATACCCCGATGACCCCGCCAAGCGGTACTTCACCTACCGCAACCGCGGCTATCTGCTGTCCCAGCCCGGTCTGCGCAAGCTGCTGCCGCAGGAATGGCTGCGCTTCGGCTGGTTCTTTTTGGTGTCGCGTCGCGACCCTGCGGGGCTGCTGGAGTGGTTCCGGTTGCGCCGGTTGGGGCGTCGCGAACGGTTCGGGCGACCCGAGGAGATCAAGTGACATTTACCGACGCCGCGGCCCAGTCCAAGACATTCGCCCGTGCCCGTCGCGATCTGATCGAGGGCTATCGCCGCCGCGAGCTGTGGCTGCACCTGGGCTGGCAGGACATCAAGCAGCGGTATCGCCGTTCGGTGCTCGGACCGTTCTGGATCACGATCGCGACCGGAACCACCGCCGTCGCGATGGGCGGCCTGTATTCGAAGCTGTTCCACCTCGAGCTGTCGGTGCACCTGCCGTACGTCACACTGGGGTTGATCGTGTGGAACCTGATCAATGCCGCGATCCTGGAGGGCGCCGACGTCTTCGTCGCCAACGAGGGACTGATCAAGCAACTGCCGACGCCGCTGAGCGTGCACGTCTACCGGCTGGTGTGGCGGCAGATTATCCTGTTCGCGCACAACATCGTCATCTACGTCGTCATCGCGATGATCTTCCCCAAACCCTGGTCGTGGGCCGATCTTTCGGTGATCCCGGCACTGGCGCTGATCGTGCTCAACTGCATCTGGGTGTCGCTGTGTTTCGGCATCCTGGCCACCCGCTACCGCGACATCGGACCGTTGCTCTTCTCGGTGGTGCAGTTGCTGTTCTTCATGACGCCGA
>JAFAQO010000511.1 GCA_019246375.1 Mycobacterium sp.
CCAACTGACTGATCGACGCCTCGGTTGAGCGCGCGCTTGCCGCCAGCACCTGTTGTGCGGCGCTCACTCCGGGTGCCAGCGACCGGGCCTGCGCGACTGCGGCGGCGAACACCACGGCGACCAGCAACGCCGCCAGCGCTTGCCAGACCCGGTTAACGATGCGGGCCCGGCCAGTCGGCGGCGATGGCGAGCGGTCACGCTTGGCAGCTGTCGCCGCGTAACTCGGATCCAGGTGCTCCGACAACAGCTGGCGAAGCAGTGAGGGCACCGGAATGAGCTGCGGTCGCTCCGCATCGTGTGCACTGCGGCCGGCGTCGGGATCGTAGCCGCCGAGCGCGCGGTCCGGTTCAGCCATGGTCGTCCGCTCGGCCTGCCAGCGGCTCAGCGGTGCGCCGGCCGACCTTGGGCATCCGGCGCACGACCAGCGCGACCTGCGCGACATACAAGACGAACGCCCACAGGTACATGTACAAGCCCCAGATCAGAAAGGCCCACCCGCACGCCAGCACTATCCGGCTCCACGACACGTGCCACTGGCCCAACAGGATCAGCGGAAAGCCGGACATTAGACCGAACGTCGCAGCCTTGCCGATATAGGTCACCGGCAATGCGGTCAGCCCCCGACTGCGCAGTAGCGGCAACGTTGCGGCCAGCAGCGCGTCGCGGGCGAGCAGCGTGCCAATGAACCACCAGGGCACGATGCCGCGCAGCCCGAACGCGATTGGGATGGTCACCATGTAGAGGCGATCAACTGTCGGGTCGAGCAGTTCTCCCAGTTTCGACGCCTGGTTCAGCAGCCTGGCGATCTTGCCGTCGGCCCAATCGGATGCGCCGCTGAACATCAGGATCGCTACCGCCCAGCCGTCGGCGTGCCGCGCCAGCAGCAGATAAACGAAGACCGGGATCAACGCGAGCCGGACCACGCTCAGCATGTTGGGCACCGTCAGCACCCGGTCGTGCGAGCGCGCCGCCTCCATGAGGCGTGACCTTAGCTGAGCAATGCGGCCTTCGCCGACCAGGTTGCGGCCTAGCGGAACACCCCGGGCAGGCTCAGCGCCGAAAGCGTGTCGTCGGCCAGCGGGTTGTCGTGCACCATGTAGGTCCACGTCGACGTTGGCCGAGCCAGCTTGGACAGATCCACACCCGGCTCGTCCTCGATTGTCGGGGAGGTTTCGAAAGTCTGCTGCGCGGCCTCGATCGCGTCGGCGGCCAGCGACGCGAACGCGTCGACGGCCATCCGGTGGAACTCGTCCAGCGGATTCTGCCGCCCCAGCGCACGCAGGTGAATGCTTTCCCGGATGTCGGCCAGATACGCCAGATGGTCGGCCCAACCGCGGTCGAGGTGATACAGCATGATCAGCCGGCAGATCTTCTCCAGGCGTTCTTCGGAGAGGTTGTCTGACAGCTCGTCATAGCGTTTGGGCGCTAGTTCGGCAAGTTCCTCGCGCGCAGTGGCGGTGCTGAGCAACGTGTTTCGGCGGTCGACGATGATGGCGCGCTGCTGGGCGATCAACTGGTTGTAGCGCCAGGTGTTGGCGTGCACGTCCAGCATCCGACCCTCGGCAACCCGCTGGGCATGGTCGAGCAATCCAGCTGCCTTGGAACTGACGATCCGGCCGTCCTCGTCGATCTGCGTCGGCAGCTTGTTGGCGTCGAGGTTGGCCACGACCACGTCGTCTTCCCAGCTGGAGAAGAACACCGACGAGCCTGGATCGCCCTGTCGCCCGGCGCGACCACGCAGTTGGTTGTCCAGCCGCTCCGTGTTGTGCCGGCCGGTGCCGATCACGTGCAGTCCGCCCAGCTCGACCACCTTTTCGTGGTCGGCCTCATCCGAGCCGCCGAGGCGAATGTCGGTACCGCGACCGGCCATCTGGGTCGACACCGTCACCGCATCGAGCTTGCCGGCTTCGGCGATCACCCGCGCTTCCTCGGCGTCGTTCTTCGCGTTGAGCACAACCGCGGGCACACCGCGACGCAGCAGCCGCTCGTGCAGTTCCTCGGACTCGGCCACGTCGCGGGTGCCGACCAGTACCGGCTGCCCGGTCTCGTGCACCTCGATGATGTGCGCGATGATCGCGTCGTTCTTGGCTGCCACCGTGATATAGACCCGGTCGGCTTCGTCCTCACGAATGTTCGGGGCATTCGGCGGGATCGGGGAGACACCGAGTTTGTAGAACTGACGCAGCTGCTCGCCGGCAGCCAGCGCGGTACCGGTCATCCCGCACACCGTGGAGTACCGGTTGATCAGTGCCTGAACCGTGATGGTGTCGAGTACCTCGCCGGTTTCGGTGGTCTCGATGCCCTCTTTCGCCTCGACCGCGGCCTGCAGCCCGTCCGGCCAGCGCTGTAGCTGCGCTATGCGGCCACGGGAGGCGTTGATCAGGTGTACGGCGTCGTCGCGCACGATGTAATGCACGTCGCGCTGCAGCAGCACCTGCGCGTGCAGCGCGACGTTGACCTCGGTGAGCGTGGTGCTGACGTGTTCTTCGGAGTAGAGGTCGATACCGCCGAGCGCTTCCTCGATTTTGCGCGCACCGGTCTCGGTGAGATGCACGTTGCGGCCGTCGGAGTCGGTGTCGTAATCCTCGCGGGGCTGCAGCTCGCTGACCAGCCGGATGATTTCCAGCCGCGGCGTTTCCCGGTGTGTGGTGCCGGCCAGCACCAGCGGCACCAGCGCCTCGTCGACCAGCACGGAGTCAGCCTCGTCGATCAGCGCCACGTCGGGGTTGGGCGACACCAGGTCGTCGACGTCGGTCACCAGCTGGTCGCGCAAGACGTCGAAGCCGATCTCGTTGACCGAGGCGTACGTGACGTCGCACTGGTAGGCCGCCCGGCGCTCCTCGGCCGTCGACTCGGCAGTGATCCAGCCGACCGTCAGGCCCATCAGCTCCAGCAGCGGGCCCATCCAGTCGGCGTCGCGGTGAGCCAGGTAGTCGTTGATGGTGACGATGTGCACGTGGCGGCCGGCGAGCGCGTAGCCCGCGGCTGCGATGGCCCCGGCCAGCGTTTTGCCCTCACCGGTAGCCATTTCGATCACGTCACCGGCGAGCATCCGCAGCGCCCCGAGCAGCTGGACGTCGAACGGCCGCAGCCCGGTCGAGCGCTCGGCGGCTTCCCGGGCGATCGCGAGGAACTGCGGGATGTCGGCGGATTCGGCGAGGTCGTCGAGTTTGAGCAGCCCGGCGGCCTTGGTCAATTGCTCGTCGTCGAGGTCCGTGGCTTTCTCGTCGTAGTCGTTCGACGCTTTCACTTCGGCGAGGGAACGGCTTTGGGCCTTTTCCGTACTCGCGCCCAGCAGCCGCCAAAATCGGCTGCTCAGACGCCCCGGCAGAGCGTTGGTG
Source organism: Mycobacterium sp. (assembly GCA_019246375.1). Classification (GTDB taxonomy): domain Bacteria; phylum Actinomycetota; class Actinomycetes; order Mycobacteriales; family Mycobacteriaceae; genus Mycobacterium. Next base: position 3,342 of record JAFAQO010000511.1, read on the forward strand.
GTCTTAGGCACAGAACAACGGTACGCGGCACGGCCGGTGACGATGCGGGCCGGCACGGCCCGAGGAGGAGCCGACCAATCAAGCACGGCCGGTGACGATGCGGGCCGGCACGGCCCGAGGAGGAGCCGACCAATCAAGCGAGAGTGGATCGGCGCGGATACGCGACTGTCGGGTCGGTCAGCACGTTGACGACGGCGGGCAGGCCGCTGCCGAAGGCACGCTTCAGTGCCGGGCGGAGTTCGCCGGGCGTGGACACCAGCTCGCCGTACGCACCCAGCGCCCGCGCCACCTCGTCATACCGCGTGCTCGGGCGCAGCTCGGCGACCACCGAATAGCCGTACAGCATCTCCATCGGGTGCTTCTCCAGTGCCCAGATGCCGTTGTTGCCGATCACCGAGACGACTTGCACGCCGTGTCGCACCAGCGTGTCCCATTCCATGCCGGAGAATCCGAACGCGCCGTCCCCTTGCAGCAAG
>JAFAQO010000670.1 GCA_019246375.1 Mycobacterium sp.
GATCTGTCGGACCGGTCGCCCACCCGATCCGCCAAGGTCAATTGGCGGTCCTTGGCCCCGGTGACCGGATCACCATCGCAGCCGAGCAAAAGCAGGACTCGCACCGTCGCGTCCTGGACGTGCTGATCCTGGGCGGAGAGCCGATTCGGGAGCCGGTGCTTCATTACGGGCCGTTCGTGATGAACACCAAGGCTGAGTTGATCCAGGCGCTCGAGGACTTTCAGGCGGGCAAGTTCGGCAGCATCCCACCGAACGCTCTGATGCCGCACAGCCACGGACGGCGGCCACCTGTCGGTTAGCGCCAACGGCGGCGACGACGGTCGCGAGTGTGACCTATGGCACAATTGAGTATGCCGTCCTCGGCAGGTCGGGGTCCTGGTCGCCCCCCTGCAGCGAAAGCCGCCGATACACGTAAGCGCATCGTGCGGGCTGCTCGCTCGGTCTTCAGCGAATGCGGTTACGAGGCCGCGACGTTCCAGGAGATCGCTGTGCGCGCCGACCTTACCCGGCCGGCGATCAACCACTACTTTTCCAGCAAGCAGCTGCTGTATCGCGAAGTCGTCGATGAGACCAACGAGCTCGTCGTCACCGCCGCGGTCGAGCGGGCACAGCGCGAGACGACGCTGATAGGCCGGCTATCGGCGTTCGTCGCCGGGGCGACTCAAGCTGCATCGGAGAATCCGTCGTCGGCCGCGTTTCTGATGATCGCGGTGTTGGAGTCGCAGCGGCATCCCGAGTTGCGCGGCGTCGAACACGATTCGGTGCACAGTACCCGTGAGTTCTTGGCCTGGGCGCTCGATGACGCGATCGAGCGTGGCGAGCTCACCACGGAAACAGATAGGGCTTCCTTGACCGAGATGTTGGTGGCGCTGCTGTGCGGCGTGGGTTTCTACGCTGGATTTGTCGGCGGCCGCGAGCAATTGGATGGGATCACCCTGCAGTTGCAGCAGCTGATGGCCGGAAGACTCTGGCAACTCAAGGCCTAGCCCCAACTTCAGTGAGATAGCGCACAGCACCATATAGCTTGCCTAACTTATTAGGTAGCATAGCGCCCGGTATGACTGAACTCTATGAAGTGCGGTCAGTGCGAACCGCAGGCGATAGTTGGGACATCACCGAAAGTGTCGGAGCGACCGCGTTGAGTGTCGCTGCCGCGCGCGCCGTCGAGACCGCATCAGCCGATCCGCTGATTCGTGACGAATTTGCGCACGTCTTGGTGTCGACGGCCGGGCCGGCGTGGACACGACTGGCCAGTGCCGACCTGGAGTGGATCGGCGACGACGAGCATGCGCGGCGAGCGCACCGGCTGGCCTGCGACTACCAAGCCGTGCGCACCCATTTCTTCGACGAGTACTTCCAAGCCGCCGTCGGGGGCGGCGTTCGCCAGGTGGTGATCCTGGCCGCAGGACTGGATTCCCGGGCTTACCGCCTGGATTGGCCGGCGGGCACCACGGTCTACGAGATCGACCAGCCCAAAGTTGTTGCTTACAAGACGAGCACGCTGGAGTCGCTTGGCGCTGTGCCGAAGGCGACACGTTACGCGATTCCGGTGGACTTGCGCGACGATTGGCCGGCCGCGCTGGCCGCCGCCGGTTTCGATCGCACGCACCCGACCGCCTGGCTGGCTGAGGGCTTGCTGCCGTATCTGCCGCCCGACGCGCAGGATCGCTTGTTCGAGATGCTCACCACCCTGAGCGCACCCGGCAGTCAGGTCGCCGTCGAGGCGTTCCACATCGGCTCCGCCGACAACGAGCGGCGCCGGGCAGCGCGACGCGCACGGTGGGTGCGGATGCGGCACCGGCTGGGCCTCGACGTCAACGTCGAAACGCTGACCTATCACGACACCGAGCGTGCCGATGCCGGACAGTGGTTGAGTGACCACGGCTGGCAAGTGCGCGCCGTGAGCAACGCCGAGGAAATGGCTCGACTGGGCCGGCCAATACCGCAGGACCTGGCCGACGAGGCCGTTGCCAGCACGCTGCTACGAGCGCGTCTCGTCGCGGCCGACTGATCACGAGACGCATTTGCAGAAAGCGGGAGCCGATGAGCACCATGCGGACCGATGACGACACCTGGGACATCGCCACCAGTGTCGGCACCACGGCGGTGATGGTGGCTGCCGCGCGAGCCACCGAAACCGACCGCCCGGATCCGTTGATCTGCGATCCGTACGCCAAGCTCTTGGTCACCAACGCCGGCACCGGGATCTGGGAAGCGATGCTCGACGACTCGATGGTGGCCAAGGTGGAGTCCGCCGACCCCGAGACGGCGGCGATCGTCTACCACATGCGCAGCTACCAGGCGGTGCGGACGCACTTCTTCGATGCTTACTTCGCCAGTGCGGTGGCGGCCGGAATCCGCCAGGTGGTGATTCTGGCGTCGGGCCTCGACTCGCGGGCCTATCGGCTGGTTTGGCCGGCCGGCACCACGGTCTACGAGATCGACCAGCCCAAGGTACTGGCGTAAACGTCCGGGACGCTGGCCGCGCACGGCGCAACGCCGTCGGCCGACCGCCACGAGGTGGCCATCGACCTGCGTCAGGACTGGCCGACGGCGCTGATCGCCGAGGGCTTCGACCCGAACGCTCCGACCGCGTGGCTGGCCGAGGGTCTTCTGATGTACCTGCCCGCCGAAGGGCAGGACCGG
>JAFAQO010000397.1 GCA_019246375.1 Mycobacterium sp.
TTCGACGAGGCGCTCGAGCTGCTCCACCTGGGTGGCCGCAGCCTGGCCCACTCCGTGCTGATGATGATCCCCGAAGCGTGGGAACGCCATCCGTCGATGGATCCGGCGCGACGTGCGTTCTACGAATACCACGCATCGTTGATGGAGCCCTGGGACGGCCCGGCGTCGATGACGTTCACCGACGGCACCATCGTGGGCGCCGTGCTCGACCGCAACGGTCTGCGCCCGTCGCGGATCTGGGTCACCGACGACGGACTGGTCGTGATGGCCTCCGAAGCCGGAGTGCTCGACCTCGACCCGTCGAAGGTGGTTCGCCGGATGCGCCTGCAACCGGGCCGGATGTTTTTGGTTGACACGGGTCAGGGCCGCATCGTCTCCGACGACGAGATCAAGGCCGAGTTGGCGGCCGAACACCCGTATCAACAGTGGCTCGACAACGGGCTGGTTCCGCTCGGACAGCTGCCACAAGGCAACTACGTTCGAATGCCTCGCCATCGAGTCGTACTACGGCAACTGGTCTTTGGCTATACGTATGAGGAGCTCAGCCTGCTGGTGGCACCGATGGCGCGCACCGGCGCCGAGCCGATCGGATCGATGGGCACCGATACTCCGGTTGCGGTGCTGTCCCAGCGGCCGCGGATGTTGTTCGACTACTTTCACCAGCTGTTCGCCCAAGTGACCAATCCGCCGCTGGACGCCATCCGTGAAGAAGTGGTGACCAGTCTGCAGGGCACCCTCGGACCGGAGGGCGACCTGCTCAACCCGAACGAGAACTCCTGCCGTCAGATCGTGTTGCCGCAGCCCATCTTGCGCAACCACGAGCTGGCCAAGCTGATCAATCTCGACCCTGACGCGGAGGTCAACGGCCGCCGGCATGGTCTGCGGTCCAGGGTGATTCGCTGCCTGTACCCGGTCGCCGAGGGCGGCGCCGGTCTCAAAGAGGCGCTCGACCACGTACGGGCGCAGGCCACGGCGGCGATCGCGGAAGGCGCCCGGATCATCATCTTGTCCGACCGCGAATCCGACGAGCAGAAGGCACCCATCCCGTCGCTACTGGCCGTCTCGGCGGTGCACCACCACCTGGTGCGCGAACGCAGCCGCACCAAAGTGGGACTGATCGTCGAGTCCGGCGACGCCCGCGAGGTGCACCACATGGCCGCGCTGCTGGGATTCGGTGCAGGGGCGATCAATCCATACATGGCGTTCGAATCGATCGAGGACATGCTCGACCGGGGCGTGCTGGAGGGCTTTGATCGCGAGACCGCGTTGCGGAATTACGTCAAGGCCGCCGGCAAAGGTGTGCTCAAAGTGATGTCGAAGATGGGCATCTCGACGCTGGCGTCCTACACCGGGGCGCAGCTGTTCCAGGCGGTCGGTGTCGCCCAGAACATTCTCGACGAATACTTCACCGGATTAGCCTGTCCTACCGGGGGAATCAACCTCGCCGATATCGCCGCGGACGTCGCCGCCCGTCACGCGTTGGCCTTCCTGAACCGGCCCGGAGAACGCGCACACCGCGAACTCGAGGTGGGCGGGGAATATCAGTGGCGTCGAGAAGGCGAATACCATCTGTTCAACCCGGACACCGTCTTCAAGCTGCAGCATTCCACCCGCACCGGCCAATACAAGATTTTCAAGGAGTACAGCCGGCGGGTCGACGACCAGAGTGAGCGGATGGCTTCGTTGCGCGGACTGCTGAAGTTCCGCGAAGGCGTCCGTCCACCGGTCCCGCTCGACGAGGTCGAACCGGCAAGCGAAATCGTCAAGCGCTTCGCGACCGGGGCGATGAGTTACGGCTCGATCTCAGCGGAGGCCCACGAGACATTGGCCATCGCAATGAACCGGCTGGGTGGCCGGTCGAACTGCGGGGAAGGCGGCGAGGACATCGACCGCTTCGACCGCGACCCCAACGGCGACTGGCGCCGCAGCGCAATCAAACAGGTCGCGTCCGCGCGGTTCGGGGTCACCTCGCACTATCTGACCAACTGCACCGACCTCCAGATCAAGATGGCGCAAGGAGCGAAACCTGGTGAGGGCGGTCAGCTTCCGGGCGGCAAGGTGTACCCATGGATCGCCGACGTGCGGCACTCCACACCGGGCGTGGGGCTGATCTCCCCGCCGCCACACCACGACATCTACTCGATCGAGGATCTGAAGCAGCTGATCCATGACCTGAAGAACGCCAACCCGGCCGCACGTATCCACGTCAAGCTGGTCGCGGAGAACGGTGTGGGGACGGTGGCTGCGGGCGTGTCCAAGGCGCACGCGGACGTAGTCCTGATCTCCGGACACGACGGCGGCACCGGCGCTACTCCGTTGACTTCGATGAAGCATGCCGGTGCTCCGTGGGAGTTGGGATTGGCCGAGACGCAACAGACGTTACTGCTCAATGGTTTACGCGACCGGATCGTGGTCCAGGTCGACGGCCAGATGAAGACCGGCCGAGACGTGATGGTCGCCGCACTGCTCGGTGCTGAGGAATTCGGCTTCGCCACCGCCCCACTGGTGGTGTCGGGTTGCATCATGATGCGGGTGTGCCACTTGGATACCTGCCCGGTCGGCGTGGCCACCCAGAATCCGGTGCTGCGGCAGCGGTTCACCGGAAAACCCGAGTTCGTCGAGAACTTCTTCTTGTTCGTCGCCGAGGAAGTTCGAGAATATATGGCGCAGTTGGGGTTCCGCACCATAAACGAGGCGGTTGGCCAAGTGGGGTCGCTGGACACCACGCTGGCGCGGGCACACTGGAAGGCGCATAAGCTGGACCTCACGCCGGTGCTCCATGAACCGGAATCGGCGTTCATGAACCAGGACCTGTACTGCAGTTCCAGGCAGGACCATGGCTTGGACAAGGCACTGGACCAGCAGTTGATCGTGATGAGCCGCGAGGCGCTGGACTCGGGCACACCGGTCCGCTTCTCCAGCACAATCGGCAATGTCAATCGCACCGTCGGCACCATGCTCGGCCACGAGTTGACGAAAGCCTACGGGGGGCAAGGCCTCCCGGACGGCACCATCGACATCACCTTCGATGGGTCGGCAGGTAACAGCTTCGGGGCGTTCGTGCCCAAGGGCATTACCCTTCGCGTCTACGGTGACGCCAACGACTATGTCGGCAAGGGACTGTCTGGTGGACGGATCGTGGTGCGACCGTCCGATGATGCGCCGGCGGACTATGTCGCCGAGGACAACATCATAGGCGGCAACGTCATCCTGTTCGGCGCAACCAGCGGTGAGGCCTTCTTACGCGGAATCGTTGGCGAGCGGTTCGCCGTACGCAACTCCGGCGCCCATGCAGTGGTCGAGGGAGTCGGCGATCACGGCTGCGAGTACATGACCGGCGGCAAGGTCGTCATCCTCGGATCCACCGGCCGCAACTTCGCCGCCGGTATGTCCGGCGGCGTGGCCTACGTCTATGACCCCGAGGGCACATTCCCCGCCAACCTCAACTCCGAGATGGTCGACTTGGACGGCCTTGACGAGGACGACCTGGAGTGGTTGTACGGCATGATCCAGGCGCACGTCGACGCCACCGACTCCGCGGTTGGCCGGCGCATCCTGGCCCACTGGTCTTCCGAACAGCGCTGCTTCGCCAAGGTGATGCCCCGCGACTACAAGCGGGTGCTGCAAGCGATCGCCGAGGCCGAGAGCGCCGGCAGCGACGTCGACGAGGCAGTTATGGCAGCGGCGCATGGCTGATCCAGCGGGCTTCTTGAAATACACCCACCGTGAAACCCCCAAGCGGCGGCCGGTGGAGTTGCGGCTGCGGGACTGGCAGGAAGTCTACGAGGAGTTCGACCGCGGCATCCTTCGCGAGCAGGCAACTCGGTGCATGGATTGCGGAATCCCGTTCTGCCACAACGGATGTCCACTGGGCAACTTGATTCCCGAATGGAACGACTTGGTCCGCTTGGGGCGTTGGCGTGATGCGATCGAACGACTGCACGCCACCAACAATTTTCCCGACTTCACCGGCCGGCTGTGTCCGGCGCCGTGCGAATCATCGTGTGTTCTCGGGATCAACCAGGATCCGGTCACGATCAAACAGATTGAACTGGAAATCATCGATAAGGCCTTCGAGGAAGGCTGGGTGCGGCCGCTGCCGCCGGAGCAGCTGACCGGCCTGACGGTCGCTGTGGTGGGCTCGGGTCCTGCCGGCCTGGCCGCCGCTCAGCAACTCACCCGCGCCGGACACAGCGTCACCGTTTTCGAGCGCGACGACCGCATTGGGGGCCTGCTGCGCTACGGCATTCCGGAATTCAAGATGGAAAAGCGGCACCTCGAGCGGCGACTGGACCAGATGAAAGCCGAGGGCACCGAGTTTCGGCCCGGTGTCAACATCGGCGTCGACATCACCGCCGACCAGTTGCGCAAGCGCTACGACGCGATCGTGCTCGCGGGCGGGGC
>JAFAQO010000133.1 GCA_019246375.1 Mycobacterium sp.
CGGGTCCATCGACTCGTGGCGTTCCCACGCCTCCGGAATCATCATCAGCACCGCATGGGCCAGGCTGCGGCCCCCTAGGTGCAGCAGCTCGAGCGCCTCATCGAAGCGCGCCGTGTCGGAGGCGCCAGGAGTGCAGATCGGGAACAACTTCTCGACATCGGCGCTGGACCCGAAGATGTCGGTGCGGAACAGCGCCTCCCGGGCGCGCATCCAGTTCTCGTTGCCGGTGACGGTGTTGATTTCTCCGTTGTGGGCGATACGGCGGAACGGGTGCGCCAACGGCCACGACGGGAAGGTGTTCGTGGAGAACCGGGAGTGCACAATGCCGAGCGCGCTGGTCAGCCGGGCGTCTTGCAGATCCAGATAGAACGCCTTGAGCTGCGGCGTGGTCAGCATGCCCTTGTATACGATGGTCTGACCGGAAAGGCTTGGGAAATAGACAGTTTCGCGACCAGGTCCATCTTGCCCGGGCCCCTTGGTGCCAAGCTCGTGTTCGGCGCGCTTGCGGATCACATAAGCGCGTCGTTCCAAATCCATTCCACTGGCGCCGGCGATGAACAGCTGACGGAAGGTGGGCATCGCGTCGCGCGACAGCGCGCCCAGTGACGAGTCGTCGGTGGGTACGTTGCGCCAGCCGAGCACCTGCAGGCCCTCGGCTTCGACGATTTTCTCCACCGCCGCGCAGGCCGCCGCGGCATCTTTCGATGATTGCGGCAGGAAGGCGATGCCGGTGGCGTAGCTGCCCGCAGCCGGCAGCTCGACGTCGACCACCGATCGTAAGAAGTGGTCGGGAACCTGAATCAGAATGCCCGCGCCGTCACCGCTGTGCGGCTCGGCGCCGGCGGCTCCGCGATGCTCGAGGTTGAGCAAGGCGGTGATCGCCTTATCGACGATGTCGCGGCTACGCCGGCCATGCATGTCGACAACCATGGCCACCCCGCACGAGTCATGCTCGAACGCGGGGTTGTAGAGCCCGACGCGGTTGGGCGCCATTCCCACCTGACCCTCCACCAGACTTTCTGCACGGCATTCATGGTTGGCTCCGTCGGTGCCGCGCCCCCGAGGTTGCGGGCGAGGCCCCTTCGGTCTTGTCGATAAGGTGTTCCCAGATGATGAACGATCCCCGCAGGGATGCGTCCGTGCAGCGTTGAACGGTGGGAGTTTTACCCGGTCTCGACAAGTCGTAAAACGATATGACAAAAACCGCCTGACATGCCAACTTCTTCAATACTAACCCGACAGTCGGCGGTATTGGGCGGCCAGCGCAGTCGGCGATCGGCGCATTTGCCGTTCCCCTTGTGCACCTTCGTTTTTACCCGCGGCTGCCTCGAGTTGCCAAACAGGCGCCGCGCGACCGCCGACCTCATCGAATTTTTACCCGATTTGCTGCGATCGACGATCAAATGGGCAATGTGAGCGCCGGACCGGTCACAGTAAGCCGACTCCTCGTGTAATGCAGATCACTATAAGTCGTGGCAGCGGTATCTCAGGTCGGTGCCATTGGGAGGCTCAACGCCTGCATGGCGTCGCTGGTCAACGCCTCCGGCGAGGCCGTGGGAAAGTTTGCGCAAATTTTGTCGAATTTTTTAGAAAGGGCGCCTACCGACCGCTGGGCGGCGGCGTCCCCTACTCGATGATGCCCCGGGGTCATGACCTTTTGCTGTTGTGCCGACTCGTCCCGAATTGTCTTGAGAATCCCGGCATTCCATAAGCTGCTGAACCGGTGCGGTCGATGGTCGTCGCATCCCGTGCTCGAACCGGCCATCTGTCGGGCAGCCACCTTGGACTGGACCGGCATTTCACGATCTCGATCGTCGACTGCGGTTCGTCGATGGACGCAACGGTCACCCAAGAGCCGCTGCGCGATCTCGACGCGCTGATTGTAGTGTCGTCGCCGTGGGCAGCCGGGGCCTCGGCCGCCGCCCAAACCCCTGAACGGCTCGCCGAGCACGCGGGTGGTCGAAGTGCCGTTCGATCCGCACCTGCAGCCCGGCGGCGTCATCGACGTAACCGCGAGATGGCTCCCGCGACGCGGCGGCGCTTCCTCGAGATTGCCGCGATGATCGCTGCGAACTTCGCGCCCCGGCCAGACGGTCGGCGTGGACGCGGCTAAGGCGTCCATCGGTTAGTCATGCCGTCTCGGCGGCCCGCTTCAGGCCGGCGCTTTCCATGTCGACCCAAGCGCGGATCCGGGATCCGGCGATCAGCGACGCCAGCCAAGCCAACAGGCCGGTCGCGGCGAATTCCAGCGTCGTGCGTGTGTAGTCGCCCGCATCATGGACGCGATGCACCGCCTCGAAGGCAAGGCCTGGCTGCGCGGCCGTCCACGTGAAGTTTCGTTTCGGCTCGAGTTCGGTAACCGTCCACACCATCGGCCGGCCCCTGGGCTGAGTCACCCGTGACCGGCTGCCCACCTGCAGCGGACCGTCCTCCAAACGCTTGATCTCGCGCATCGACTCCGTCCAAGCGGGCCAACCCTCCACGTCGATCAGCAGCCGCCACACCCGTTGGGCCGGCGCATGCACGGTTTCCTCACGTATGTATCGCATGGGATACCGATCTTCGCATTTGCGCCGACGCACGGACCGATTACGGCTGCCGCGGGGAAGCGGCGGTCCTGGCCAACGGGTCCGCGGTGGCTTCGATCTTGGTGACGAGACCGCCGCGAATTGTCAGCACGATGACGGCAAAGAGGCGGCGGTTGGCGAAGGCCAGCAGTACCGGGTGGCCGGCGGGTCCGCTGACCAGCGTCACGCCCCGACCCAGATAGCGCAGCAGGTTGGTCGCTACATCGTGGGGTCCGTGATTTATCTGTGGCGGAGGGGCCGGTTCGCTCAGGACGGTCCCGACGCCCCACACCGACGGATCAAGCACGGCGGCCAACGCGGTCAGGTCACCGTTGGCGCATGCGGCGATAAAGGTGTCGGTGACGAGCTGATGCTCGGCGATCGGCACCACGTTGGTGGTCGGCTGCCCGATCGTGAACTTCGCCCGCGCCCGGCGTGCCAGCTGACGGCAGGTGCCGACGGGGCGGCCCACGGTTTGGGCGATAGCGTCGAACGGGACTCCGAAGACGTCGTGCAGCACAAAGGCCACCCGCTCCCCCGGACTGAGCCGGCGCAAGACTTCCAGTAGAGCCGCGCGCACCTCGTCGTCGAGGGTGATGCGATCGGCCGGGTCGGTCAGGCGAGATTGGCTCAGCGGCGCCACCTGCTGCTCGATGTCGCCCGGACGTTCATAACGGGTGCGGGCCGACCGCAGCTGGTCGAGGCAGAGCCGGCTCGCCACCACCGTTAACCAGCCACGGATCTCATCGATCTCCGCCGGATCAGTGCGGGACAACCGCAAAAACGCCTCTTGCGCAATGTCTTCGGCGTCGCCGACGTCTCCGAGCATCTGGTAGGCGAGATTGATCAGATACGGGCGGTGCCGCCGCGATGCCTCGGCAATCAGGTCGTCCACTGGTGGAGACGGCGGTTGGCTCATGAATGCATGACGATCTGGTGCCCCGAAAAGTTACACATTGCGACCGTAACTTTTCCACCCGGTGGCCCGTCCTTGGTGTGAATAACATCTTAGGAAGGAGCTTCATGATGACGATCGTCGTCACCGGAGCGAGCGGCAACGTCGGCCGGCCACTGGTTTCAGAACTTCTGACTGCCGGCTGCCGGGTGCGAGCGGTTACCCGCAATCCGGAAACGGCCACGTTTCCCGACGGCGTCGAGGTGGTCAGCTCGGCTCTCGACGCACTACCGGGAGCGTCAGCGGTGTTTCTCAATTCCCGCGCGCTCGGCGGCCAGCTGGCCGACGTAGTCAGCCGGGCTCAACAGAGCGGGGTCACGAAGCTGGTCGCGCTGTCGGCGATTAACGCGGATGACGACTTCTCCCGGCAGCCGTCGCGGTTTCGAGGCGACCGCAATAAGGAGGTGGAGCAGGCCGCCGTGGATTCCGGTCTGGCGTGGGTGAGCCTGCGTCCCGCGGTGTTTGCGACCAATTTCATCGGAATGTGGGCCGCGCAGATCCGCGGCGGCGACATAGTCGGCGGGCCATTCGCCGATGCTTCCAGCGCACCGATCGATGAAAGCGACATCGCCGCGGTCGCAGCCCGGGCGTTGCTCAACGATGACCTTGTGGGCCTGAAGATTCCGCTGACGGGTCCGCAGGCGTTCACCAACTCCGAGTTGGTGGAGATCATCGGGACCGCTTTGGGCCGGCCGCTGACCTACCGTGAGGTGCCGGCGCATGTGGTGCGGCAGCGCTTCATCGACATCGGCCTGGGCGCCGAGTTCGCCGATGCGTATACGGCCATGCTCGCCGAGACGCTTGACAAGCCCGCTCTCGTCACGCGTGAAGTCGAGAAGATTGTGGGCCGGCCAGCGACCACATTCGACCGGTGGGTGTCGCAGCACCGCGATCTCTTCACGAAATAGCAAGGAGACAAGTTATGCCAGAGCCGCGCCCGCCGCGCTATCTCAAGCCGATGAACAAGGTGATGATGGCCGTGCAAAAACTCGGGCTACCGACCGGTCCCGCCATGGTCTTGACCGTCCCCGGTCGAAAATCGGGCCAGCCGCGCAGCACCCCGATGACACCGTTCGAATTCCACGGCGGTCTCTATGCTGTGGCTGGCTATCCAGGTGCCGACTGGGCCAAAAACGCCCGCGCCGCGGGAACCGGCACGCTCCGCCGCGGCCGCCGCTCACGGCAGGTCAAGATCGTCGAACTCACTGCTGACGAGGCACGTCCGGTACTTCGGGTCTACCCCGGCGAGGTCCCGGTCGGGGTGACGTTCGCCAAGCGCTCCGGGATGGTGCGCGACGGCACCGCCGACGAGTTCGAGGCGCTGGCGGGCCGGATCACGGTTTTCCGATTCGACCCGATCACGTCGTAGTAGTGGACTCGCCTCTTCGGCGCTCGCCGAACAGCGGCAGCCGATACGCGCACGCTACGACGACCTGATGTCCGGTGCGGCGGCTGCAGCCCGCAACGACCGAACCGGCGGTCAACGTCCGCGACTCTGGCGGCGGAAAGGCCCGCCCAAATTCGATGTACCGTCAAAACTGGAGCGCCACATGCTTTTCCGCACATGCGTCGATCACCGCGGCGGTGATGTCCTGGGTGCGCAGGGTCTCCAGATCTTCAACCGTCACCGAGCCCTTGTCGCTGCGGTGCTGGGCGGCGACCCGCGAATCCCGGAGCCGCTCGGCACGCTCGACGACGTTGCGGGCAAACCGCCCGTTCTGCATGACGTCAATACCGTGCCTGCCATCGGGTGACAGATAGGCCCGCAATGTCTTACACGCCATGTTCAGCGCTTCCCGGGCGGCCGGCGCGATAATGGTGGCCCGGGGCTGGCCGTAGCGGACCGCGATTTCCACTAGCTCGTCGGGTGTATAGGACTCGAATCGCAGCTTGCGGTTGAACCGCCCCGCCAAACCAGGGTTCACCGTCAGGAATTCGTCGACTTCCTTCTCGTAACCTGCACCGATGAAGCAGAAGTCGAACCGGTGCACCTCCAGTGCGACCAATAACTGGTTGACCGCTTCCATGCCGATCATGTCCGGGCGGCCGTCCTGATGGCGCTCCACCAATGAGTAGAACTCGTCCATGAACAGGATGCAGCCCAGCGAGCGGTTGATCAGCTCGTTGGTCTTCGGGCCCGAGACGCCGATGTGTTCGCCGCAAAAGTCGGCGCGTTTGACCTCGCTGATCTCGGGGGGGCCCGCAACACCTAAACCCGCGTAGATCTTGCCCAACGCTTCGGCGGTGGTGGTTTTACCGGTGCCCGGCGGGCCGACCAGCAGCATGTGGTTGGTCTGATTGCTGACCGGCAGCCCGGCCGCGAGCCGCAAGCCCCGGACCTCGATCTGGTCCTCGAGCTCGGCGACCGCGCGTTTGACGTCGGCTAGGCCAACCTGGTGATCGAGCAGGGCGCGGCCCTGGGCCAGCAGTTCAGCCCGGCGTTCCTCGTTCTCCTCTTCCCTGCGTCGCTCTTCGGAAACCTGGGTAGTCACGTCCCACCTGTTGGTACGGGTGTTGATGGTTTCCTCGTCGGTGACCACCAGCTGCAATGCGGGCTCGGCCAACGCCTGCTTCGCTGGCTCGATGAGCGCACCGTTGATCGCCGCCTTCGACAACCAGATCCGCGCCTCGTCCTCTTCGCCGAGCTGACGGTGCGCCATCCCCCGCAC